>NZ_JBYTBG010000058.1:0-22798 GCF_058788915.1 Brevibacillus sp. FW301-21C12A | reverse complement strand
ATAAAAGTGGCATTTCCCACTTTACGTACCATTAAACTTCATTTTTTAAACGAAAACCTAATTTTGCAAAAGGCTCATTATACAAAAACAGCACGATTGTTAAGCGTGCTGTTTTTTTCTGAAATCGCAAATATTAGTTATATTATAGTGTAACTGGAAAAACAGGTTAGGAAAACTAAAGGAAGTGACAAGCTTGGACGCAAAGAACGCGCATTACTGGATCACTGTGATATTCGCGGGGCTGGTATTTTTGTTAGTGCTCAACTACATCCCCGCCCAAGACACTGTACAAGAACAAATCTTTGCAGAGAGAGGATATAAGATTGTAAGCCAATCAGAAAGCATCGCTACTGAGTTTATTTTCGACCCAACATGGGTTCCCCAAGCAGGAGAAAGCAAAACTATTGACTTCATTTTTTACGATGCTAACAATACTCAAATCTATGTTAGCGAGGTCAAAAATAATGGACAAATGACATATGTAAATTTGAAATTCAGCTCGAATTACAATAAAGAGGGAGGGAAGTTTGTCACTTCTACTGTGATTCACAAAGACAACGGCCAATTGAATTATTCGGGTGTTCTAATCAAGCCGCGCTTTTATGATGTGCAAAACAACGAAGAACTTGCCATGGAGTATAGCACTGGGATAGGGCCAGATGACTTGATAACGCTAGGTTTTGGGAAAAATGAAATGGAACAATTTAGCGGGAAGAAAATAGCTGTAAAACTAAGTAATTTAAACTTGGTTCAATATCGAAAAATATAGCTTTTCAAGGAGGAACGGAATCGCTGTCTTGTCAGTGAAACAGTCGCCACCGTTTGACCACAGATGGCGGAAGCAAAACTAAACGGTCCTTTTTTCAACTGTTGCCCACCGAGATCAGAGTTTTAAAGTCTGACTTTAAAACCCCGAATATGCGAGAGTATGTTGCTGCCACTTCCTTCGCAAAGACAGCCCCTTACCAAAAAAAGCGCCAAGAAGAAGGCGCGTTATGCCCCCCTCCTGGCGCTCTCCCATCGAAACAACACTACCCCCTGCCCTGCAACCGGCTGCACAGCTCATCCAGCGGTTGAATAATTGATAATAATTGCTCCGAGGATGAATCCAGTTGGTCGGCGGACTGGGAGAAAAGCGTGACTTGCTCCTCGATCTTATGCAGTTGCTGATTGATGCTGGATAGCGATTGGTTGATTTCTTTGGAAGAAGCGTTGGACTTGTCGGCGAGCTTGCGCACCTCGTCGGCGACGACGCCGAAGCCGCGGCCGTGCTCTCCGGCTCTGGCAGCTTCGATGGCGGCATTCAGGCCGAGCAGGTTGGTTTGGGCAGATACGTCGGAGACGAAGCGGCTTAAGCTTTCGATTTCTTCGTTTTGCTGCTTGAGCACGCGCATCGATTGGACGATTTCCTCATTGTATTCCGCTAGCGTGGTGGCGGATTGGGCGAAGACGGAGGAGATTTGCAGCGCGGCTTGGGTAGTCGTTGCCAGTTCGGCGGCCATTTGCTCCATGTTGTTGCGGTAGGCGGCGTTTTCGCGCATCGTTTCGCCGATGTACTGCTCCAAAATGATAGCCGAGTCGAAAAACACCCTTTTGGACAGCGCCTGGTAGAAGGCGTCTGGATCGGGGAGGGCGTGCAGCCGTTCTGCAAATAGCCGCAAATAAAGAGAATAGCCTCCCAAAAACCAGGAGGCAGACAAACCGATCCGGGCATGCGTCGAGCCGATGCGTTGACGGCTGGCGATATAACTTTCGTCAATGACATGGCTCGCCAATGTTTCGATGTAGTCGTACTGCATGCTTTTCAATCTGTCTACCGCGGCATTGGCGTGAATCAGTTGCCGCAGGTGCGAATGCCGCTCCAGCTCCTCGTAAAAACAGTCCACGATTTCGTGCAAGTGAGCCTGAAAAAACCCCTTCTGACTGGCTAACAGATCCAAATCCGCCTCTGTCAAAGCGTAAAACTCCAGTAATTCTCTCCACTTCTGTTCTACTGTAACTATGTTGACGACCCCTTTTTCTTGTCTGCTTGTCTGATATGTTTTGGTAAACACTATTCAAATTCTATCAGAAAATTCATGGGAGAATGAAGGGATTTTGAGAATGGTTTGCTAATTGGTTGAAAAAAGTCCGGGAAAAACGCTTCGGAAGCGTCGAAAAGGGCCAGAAACCGAACAAAAAAAGCGAACCTAAACAAGAATCTAAAGACAAACCAAAAAGCAGGTCATCCGAGGAAGGCATCCCTCCGTGAGCATGTCTTTTTGCGGGAGACACTTGCTTGACCGAGGGCAGCACCAGCGCTTGGCTTGTACATTCCTTTGGGGCAGTGCTAAAATAAATAAGTATGGTTGAACACGCTGCATCGCCAATAAGACACGCACGCAAAGTATACTTACTTTTACGGGCATGCTTTTTTGGGGCGATCACGCTTGAGAAAAATCCATCTCGACATAAAGGCAACGGAGAAAGACAGCGGAGGTCCGGGCAAAAAGACTGGCGAAGCCAAGTTTTCGCCTGGGGAACCGCACATTTTTTTCTTGTTGAAGCGGGGATATACATATGCTAGTAACAGGGCAACTGATGCAACATTGCGAGCGTTTTTGGGGGAGCCGGGGAGAGCTGTATCAGGCGGAAGAGGCGGATGTGCTGATTGGCGTCTATCCGGCGTCGCGCAGGCGCGGATGGTGGACATACGTTACGCTGGAGCTGCACAAAACGGGAGCGAGCGAATGTATGCTGTATTCCTACCGCTTTCAAAAGGAAATGATTGCGCACCTCGCAACGATCGCTTCGCAGGTGATTCGTCAGTGGGAAAAAGAGCGGACGCGCGTGCAGGCAGGAGATGTGTTTATGCTTGCCGACGCTATTGTGGAGGGCTCTGTGCTGAATCACGCGGTTCTTACTCCAGCCTTTTTTGAGGAAGTCGGCTTTGAATATTATACAAACGGTACGGATGTAATCCGGTTTATGATGCTGCATGCGATTGCGGAATCGGAAGCCCGGTATGTAGAGAGCTTTGGACTGGATGCACTGCAGGAACGGTTTGCGGACGTTGGTGTCGATTCCCTGCATGTATTGCGTCCCCCTGCCATCTGAGAAGGGAGCGAGCGGGATGAAAGAGATTCGGTTGAGAGTGACCGTAGTGGTTTGGCATGAAGGCAAAATTTTGGTGATCCGGGAAAAGAGCAAGAAAGGGATTTTTTACAGTTTGCCGGGCGGAAACGTGGAGTATTTGGAAGCGATACCAGATGCGACGAGAAGAGAAGTGTGGGAAGAAACGGGATTGCTCGTCGAAATGGAGCGTCTGCTGTGGGTGGATGACCGGATTGACCAGGAAGGCAACGGAAAGCACACCGTAGGGATTGCCGTGCTGGCCAAACTGGTTGGCGAGGAGACGACGCCAATCCCCGGTGGGCTGGAGGATGAGGAAATCGACTGGGCTGGCTGGGTGACGCTGGAGGAGTGGCGGGCGCTGCCGCAGTACCATAGCGCGCGGCCTGACCAGGTTTTGCAAGCGTTGAGCGACCCGGTTTATCGTCCGGGGTATATGGGGAACATGCTGGATCAGACCAATTGAACGAAAAGACGCGTGAGCACCGTCCTGCAAAAGCGGGACGGTGCTTTTCGTTGTTTCCCGGGTTCTCGCCGAGGAGCTGCTTGTGCGCCCCGCCCCGTCTGACCGGAAGCTACTTGTTATTCGCCGTTTTGCCGTTAGTCGACGGCGCTTTTTGCTTTTGCTGTATGGACGCATTTTTCCCTCTGGCAACGGCGAAAACGACGATGACGGCGGCCAGCACGGCTCCCGGCGTGAACGGCTCGGAGAGGAGCAGCCAGGCGGCGAGGATTGAGAGAAACGGCTGCAAGTACTGGGTCTGGCTGACTCGCGCAACTCCGCCCAGCGCCAGTCCGTGGTACCAGGCAAAAAAGCCGAGGAACATGCTGACGACGCTGATGTAGCCGAAGCCTGCCCAAACGGTCCAGGTGGCGTGCTGCAATTGCTCAAGCAGCGGCCCGGCGATGGGCACGACGAGAAATGGAAAGGCGATGAGCAACGACCAACTGATGACTTGCCAGCCGCCCATTGTTTTGGAAAGCTGTCCGCCAACTGCATAGCCGACTGCAGCGGAGATGACGGCGCCGAGCAGGGCGAGGTCGGCCCATTGCAGGGCGCTGAAGCCGGAGAAGACGGCGTAGCCGATAATCGTCAGGCAGG
This sequence comes from Brevibacillus sp. FW301-21C12A, assembly GCF_058788915.1. Lineage (NCBI taxonomy): Bacteria > Bacillati > Bacillota > Bacilli > Caryophanales > Paenibacillaceae > Brevibacillus > Brevibacillus sp. FW301-21C12A. Next base: position 18,585 of record NZ_JBYTBG010000058.1, on the reverse strand, counting down.
CGACGCCGCTGGAGATCCAGTACATTTTCGCAGGGCGCTCTCCGGAAAAAAAGGCGGCGGCTCCTGCGGTCGCAAGCGGCAGCAGGGCGATAATGACCGCCCCGTGGGTGGCGGGGACGCGCTCCATCGCCCACGAGGAGAAAAACGGAAAGCCGATGACGACCCCTGCCGAGACGAGGACTAGCTGCTTGAGCTGTGCCCAGGTTGGCAGCGGAACGCGTTTCAGCCAAAGAACGAGGGCGGCGAGCAGCGCGGCAATGAGTGCGCGGCCGAGGCCGGCTGACACGGGCGATAGGGTGGTGACGACGACTTTTGTCGCGGGCAAGGTCAAGCTGAAGCTGCACACTCCGAGCAAGCCGTAGAGCAAGCCTGCTTTTTCGGGGGGCATGCTGTTGCCTGGAATTGGTGGTTTGGATGGCGGGCATGTGCTCGTGCTTGGTAGCATCGTGTCGCTGTTTGACTGTCCCTGCACACCTCTGTCCGCTGCCGACTTGCCACTCAGTTGTACGGGCAGGCGACTGTTCCATATCGAGTCACCGCTCGACTGCGCCAGCGCACTCATTTTCAACAACTCGCCATCATCCATCACTGCCCGAGCCCCCACACCCGCCACATTCCGCATCCAGCCAGCTCTCCCCAGCGAACCTCCTGCTTTCATCTGTATCCCGTCCTTTGCTTGTAAAAAATGCGAACTGTTTTTCCAGCTTAGTGGAGGACAGTCAGGAACGGTAGAGCCAATTGGCGGCAGGAGGAGTAAGCCAATTTGTCGAAGCAGTGGCACAAAGACATGGGGGGAGGCGTAGGAGGATGGAATGGAAGCCTGACAAACATGCGGGAGCCCCGGTGTATCAGCAAATTACGAAGAGACTGGAGCAGCAAATCGTTTCCGGCGAGCTGCCGCCCGGGGCGTCCCTGCCTCCCGAGCGGGTATTGGCGAGGCGATACGGCGTCAATCGCGGGACGGTGTCGGCGGCCTATGAGGAGTTGCGCGCGATGGGGCTGCTGCAATCGTGGCAAGGGAGCGGGACATGGGTAAGCCGCCATTTGTGGGGAGTCCGGCAGATGCCGAATTGGTACAAGTACACAAATGGCGGGGCGTTTTTGCCTGCCTATCCGCTGGCGAAGCGCATCCAGGAAGCGTGTCTGGACGAGGGGATTATCAATCTGGCAAAAGCAGAGTTGCACAGTTCGATGATCCCGTCGCTGTCCGCAGAAAAATTGGGTGGGCTACAGCACATGAACCTGGAGCTTGGATACGCCCAGCCAAAAGGCGACCCGGCGCTGCGCGAGGTGCTGGTGGCGCATTTGGCGGAGAACTACGGGATCGAGGCATCGAGCGAAGAGATTTTGGTGACCTCGGGTGGGCAGCAGGCACTGCACCTGATTTCGCAATGCCTGCTGAATCCGGGAGATGCCATTGCCATGGAGGGGCCTTCTTACTCGTATTCGCTTCCGCTGTTCAGCTCCGCGGGCTTGCGCCTGTATCGCCTGCCGCAAGATGAGCAGGGCATCATCACAGAGGCGGTTTCGGCGCTGCACCGCGAGCAGCGCATTCGTATGGTGTTTGTCAACCCGACCTATCACAATCCGACCGGGATCGTGATGAGCGAAGCCAGGAGAGCGCAGCTTCTGGCCGTATGCCAGGAGCAGCGGATTCCGCTGGTGGAGGACGACGCCTACGGGGCGCTTACGCTGGCGGGCCAACCCCGGCCTCCCAAGCCAATCAAGGCAATCGACCAGTCCGGCAACGTGCTGTATGTAAACAGTTTGTCGAAGACGATCGCGCCCGGGCTGCGCATCGGCTGGCTCGTCGGGCCGCGCTCTGTGGTAGAGCGGCTGGCCGATGCCAAGCAGCAGATGGATTTCGGCACGAGCAGCATTTCCCAGCAGTTGGCGCGGCATTTTTTGCAGGAAGCATGCTGGCGCGGCCAGTTGCAAAAGCTATCGGCCTACTTGCTGCAGCAGCAAAAAGCGATGCACACCGTACTCGAAACCGAAATCAAACAGTTTGCGGCATGGAACAGGCCAGGCGGGAGCTATCACATCTGGTGCCGACTGCACGAACCGATCGAGGAAAAAGAGCTGCTGGATGCGGCGATCAGAGAAGGAGTCGTCTTTACACCGGGCGGCGTGTACGGCGCCGAGCCAGGCTGGCTGAGGCTGACCTATTCGTGGGAGGACGAGGAAAAGATCGAGGAAGGGATTCGCCGCCTGAAAAAAGTGCTGCAAACAAGCAGGCGTTAAGGAGCGCTTCCCTGGACCATACTAGGAAAATCACACCGGTATGGAAATGGGGGAGTTCCATGGGATTTTCGCTCATCATCGGTTTTATCGAATCCTGACCTCGTATTATTTGGCGCTTCTGCTTTGGTAATCGGACTGATCCTGCGTTTCGCTACTATATCGCCTACCGCAATCGGCAACTGACCCGCGATGCGGCCTTCGCAAAAGGGGGAGGCTACGCGCTCATCATCTTGTCAGGGGTCGTGATTATCGCCCATATGATCGTTATTTGAATTGGCCGAAGCGGCGGAGGTACGTTTGCACATGTACGCGGATTTCCGCCTGCGCGAACAAGTCATCCCACTCGTCTTTGTGCGCTTTCCAGTAAGCGTACTGATGCCTGCGAAATTCTTCGCCAAAGCCGAAGATGTCGGTCGCGTATTTTTTTTTGCATCATGGCAATCAGATTTTCCGCCCGATGCTTGAGCGTGTGGTTAATTTGTCCTTCTTTCTTCCTGATTTTTCCAGAGTAGGGCGATGGTCGAAGCTGTTTTCGGCCACGTTGCCCTCGCCGCGAATCAACAGCGTAATTACCGGCTTCCCGTTTTCGACCGATGTTTTGACGGTAGAGCGGGCGCCCTTTACTTCCATCGTAATGAAATGGGGCCTCTTGTCTTTGTCCAGTTGCTTGACGATCACTTCATCGCCTGCCAAAAACGTTCCGTTAATCCAGCGGAGCGTTTTTACTTCCTGATGCCGCTTTACATAATCAAAGCTGCCATTCATTTTCTCTGTGATTTCTTGTTCCCAATTCAAAGCAAAACCTCCTGAAAAGGAATACGAGTAGTGTTTTAACAAGCGTCCAAATATATGCAGGAGAAGAAAAAAGACGCAAGCAGAAATGAACCGCAGCCATTGCAAAAGGCCACGATCGGAGTATAATGAGAAATATAATTTGCTAGGTAAATATTTGCGTCGAAGGCTCGTGCCTATATTTTTTTGTCGAAAAGTTGCCTTCGGGCAAAAAAAGTGACTTGATGCACAAATTGGGGTGAGGACATATGCTAACCAGATCAAATTCGAGCGAAGCGGCCCAAAATCAGCAAGGCTGGAGAAATGAGGCTGCTGCGCCATCGCTGCCGGAGGTCCACCGCTCCATGAAAATCCCGGCCAAAGGCTCCTGGATTCGCAAGTTCCTTGCTTTTGCCGGCCCGGGCTATCTCGTGGCAGTCGGCTACATGGACCCGGGAAACTGGGCGACGGACATTGCAGGCGGCTCGCTTTTCGGCTATTCGCTGCTGTCGGTCATCCTGCTGTCCAACCTGATGGCGATCTTGCTGCAGGCATTGGCCGGCAAGTTGGGGATTGTGACCGGACGGGACTTGGCCCAGGCGTGCCGCGATCACTACAGCAAGCCTGTCGCCATGGGGCTGTGGGTGCTGTGCGAGCTTGCCATTGCGGCGTGCGACCTCGCGGAAGTCATCGGCGCCGCGATCGCGCTCAACCTGCTCTTCGGGATTCCGCTCGTGTACGGGGTGCTCATTACAGCTCTCGACGTGATGATCGTGCTGTTTTTGCAAAACAAAGGCTTTCGCTACATCGAATCGCTCGTAATCGCCCTGATTGTGACGATTGGCGCCTGCTTTGCGTTTGAGATGATTTGGTCGCAGCCGGATATCGCAGGCATTTTCGGGGGCTTTATCCCGACGGCCGAGATTGTGAAAAATCCGGAGATGCTCTACATCGCCATCGGGATTTTGGGAGCGACGGTCATGCCGCACAACCTGTATCTGCACTCGTCCATCGTCCAGACGCGCCAGTACGAACAGACGACATTGGGGAAAAAAGAAGCGATCAAATACGCGACGCTCGATTCGACGATTGCCCTTGTGTTCGCGATGGCGATTAACGCCGCGATTTTGATCTTGTCGTCCGCGACCTTTCACAAGGCAGGCATGACGGACGTGGCCGATATTGCCGATGCATACCATTTGCTGGCGCCGTTGCTCGGAACTACGCTCGGAAGCATTTTGTTCGGCGTCGCGCTGCTTGCGGCGGGCATGAACTCGACTTTGACCGGGACACTCGCCGGACAGATCGTCATGGAAGGTTTTTTGAACTTGCGGATTACGCCTTGGCTGCGCAGGCTGATTACCCGCCTGATCGCGATTGTGCCAGCCGTCATTGTCACCGCGCTGTACGGCGAGAGCGGGGCCACTGACTTGCTGATTTTGAGCCAGGTCATCCTCTCCTTGCAGTTGTCCTTCGCTGTTGTGCCGCTGGTCCAGTTCACTAGCGACAAGGCGAAGATGGGCGAGTTTGCCAACGCCGGATGGCTGAAATGGCTGGCCTGGATCGTGGCCACAGTCATCATGGGGCTGAACCTGTATTTGCTTTTTCAAACGTTTTTCGGATAAACAACGGAAATCCTCTCTGTTTGCCAGGGGGGATTTTCCTTATTTACGCAACCTTTTCCCGGCTGGCTCGTATGAAAAATAGAAGCATTTTTTGAAAGGAGTGACAGGATATGGACGTGCTTGAAACCGTCTACATGGTTTGCCTTGTGAGTGGCATTATTTATACCGTCATATCGCTTTTATTCGGCGATACGGTCTCGGATTGGCTCGACCAGCTTCATCTGCCGCTGTTTCAGCCAATCACTTTTGTAAGCGGCCTCACCGCTTTTGGCGGCGCCGGGTATATTATGTCCCGGTTTACCTCCTTGTCTGATCTGGTCGTGTTTGCTTTGGCCGTGGTCATTGGGGCGGGGCTTGCGGTCTTCGCGTACTTCCTCTGGGTGAAGCCGATGAGCAAGGCGGAAAACTCGACGGGCTATTCGATGGCCCAGCTAGGCGGAAAGCTTGGCGAGGTAGGGACGACGATTCCGGCAGAAGGCTTGGGCGAAGTGTTGCTGCCTATGATTAGCGGGACGACCTACCACATGGCAGCCAGTCTGGAAGGAAAAAGCATCCCGCAAGGAACCCGTGTCGTGGTGGTCGAAGTGCGCGACCATGTCCTGTACGTAATCCCTTTCTCTACTGACTCATAAAAAGGAGCTGAGCGAACATGTTTGAACCTGGCATTTTGACAACGGTCGGTGTCGTCGTCGCAGTCTTTCTCGTGTTAGGTATCGCGTTTTGGGCGCGGTATAAAACGGTTGGCGCCGATGAAGCCATGATCGTGACGGGAAGCTACCTGGGCACGAAAAACGTGCTGAGCGACGAATCCGGCCGCAAGATGAAGATCGTCCGCGGGGGCGGCGCGTTTATTCTTCCGATTTTTCAACAGGCCAATTTTTTGAGTCTTCTGTCTCATAAGCTCGATGTGTCCACTCCGGAGGTTTACACCGAGCAGGGCGTACCCGTCATGGCGGACGGCGTGGCGATCATCAAGGTAGGCGGCTCCATTGAGGATATTGCCACAGCAGCCGAGCAGTTCATGGGCAAATCAGACGAAGCGCTCCGCGCAGAGGCGCAGGAGGTGCTCGAAGGCTACCTGCGCGCGATTCTCGGCAGCATGACGGTAGAGGAAATTTACAAAAACCGTGAGCGCTTTGCCCAGGAGGTTCAGTCGGTCGCGGCGAAGGACCTGAAAAAAATGGGACTGTCCGTCGTCAGCTTCACGATCAAGGATGTTCGCGACAAAAACGGCTACCTGGCGGCGTTGGGGATTCCGCAGATCGCGGCCGTGAAGCGGGACGCGACGATTTCCCAGGCCGACGCAGACAAGGAAGCGCGGATCAGACAGGCCCAGGCGGAGGAAGAAGCGCGCAAGGCCGAGCTGTTGAAGGAAACGAACATCGCCGAAGCGGAAAAAGAAAAAGAATTGAAGGTGGCCGCCTTCAAGCAGGAGCAGGACAAAGCGCGTGCCAGTGCGGACCAAGCCTACAAGCTGCAGGAGGCTGTCGCAAAGCAGCAAGTAACCGAAGAGGAAATGAAGATCGATCTGGTGCGCAAGCAAAAAGAGATCGAGCTGGAGGAAAAAGAAATTTTGCGCCGCGAGCGGCAATATGACGCGGAAGTGAAGAAAAAAGCCGATGCGGACCGCTACTCGGTGGAGCAGGCGGCAGAAGCGGAAAAGGCGAAAAAGCTGAAAGAAGCGGATGCGCTCAAGTACCGGATCGAGGCAGAGGCAAAAGCGATGGCGGAACAGAAGCGACTCGAAGGTCTGGCGATCGCGGAAGCCGAAAAGGCGCGAGGAACCGCCGAAGCGGAAGTTACGCGGCTCAAGCTGGAAGCCGAAGCGGAAGGGAAGGAAAAGCTGGCGGAAGCATTCGAAAAGTTCGGGCATGCGGCCGTCCTGGACATTATCGCCAAGATGCTGCCTGAGCTGGCTGCGAAAATTGCCGAGCCGATGAAAGCGATCGACAAGGTGACGATTGTGGATGCAGGCGGCGGCCAGGGCGACGGCGTCAACCGGCTGAGCGGCAACGTCACCAAGCTGATGGCGCAACTGCCAGAGATGCTGAAAGACGTCTCCGGTCTAGACATGAACAAAATGATTAGCGATTTCATGCAAAAGGGCTCTGCCCCAGCCAATCCTGCTGCCGCTCCTGGCCAGCCATCCGCTCCATCCGTCTCTAACCTGCTGGCGGGAAAAGCCGCAGAAGACAAGGCGCAAGCAGCCAAACCGACGGATCATCAAGCATAGAAACCAAGGCATAACCCAAGCATAGAGAGCCACATCAAAATGCATCAAAACGCATCGCAAAAATCCCCCTTCGCTTACAAGGGGGATTGCTGTTTTTAATCGGCCCTGTCCATCTGCTTCAAGTTGCCGGAGTGCTTCATCAGCTCACTGACGGTCACGAAGCGGTAGCCGCGTTTTTGCAGCTCGGGCAAAATCTGTTCCAGCGCCTGTACGGTCTGCTTCCGGTTTCCGCCGTAGTCGTGGAACAGGACGATGTCGCCATTGCGGGCGTTGCCCAGCACCTTGTCGACGATTTTTTTGACGCCGGGGTCTGTCCAGTCGCGCGTATCCTGGTGCCACGACCACATGACAATCAAAAAGCCGGCCTGCTTCGCGGTATGGACGACAGACTCGCTGTAGTATCCCCCAGGCGGACGGAACAGTGTAGGCCTGACTCCGGTTGCGGAGAAAATCGCCTCCTGCGTTTTTTCTACCTCGTCGCGCAGCCGTTCGGGAGTGAGCTTGCGAATGTCGGGGTGGTTGAAGGTGTGATTCGCGATCTCGTGCTGATCCTGGGCGAGCGAGCGAACCAATTCCGGGTATTGGCTGACGCGCGAGCCGACTACGAAAAACGTCGATTTTGCCTCATACTTTTTCAACAGGGCAGCGATCTCCGGGGTGTACCTCGGGTCGGGGCCGTCGTCAAAGGTGAGGGCGATCACCTTGCTGTTTGTCGGCACCTCCCAGACGATTTCGCCGCGCGTCTCGTAGTATTCGCGATTTTTTTCACGCAGCGCCAAAGCGGACTGGCTATAGGTAGTAACGAGCAAGACGGCACAGGTGATGAGCCAAAAGCGCATATGTTTTTTCATCGGTGGCACCTCTCATTGAATCTATCTCCCGTTACTATGCGCCAACCGTTCGGGAATATTCTTTTCAGTCCTCGTGGAAAAGACACTTGTGCTTTTTGGGTGGATACATTAAGCTAGTAACAGACTTCCTGAACGAAAAAGAACGGACAAGAGCGGATAGATGGAGGAGTAGAGATGAAAGTAGCAAAATTTGGTGGCACTTCCCTGGCGAATGCCGAGCAAATAAAAAAAGTATGCAGCATCGTTTTGGCTGATCGAAAGCGGCGGATTGTCGTCGTTTCGGCACCTGGCAAAAGACATAAGGACGACACGAAAGTAACCGACCTGTTGATTCGCTACGCCACCCGTTTTTTGCAGGACGGACAGGCGGACGCGGAAAAACAGGCTGTTTTTGAGCGCTATCGGGAGATCGTGGCGGAGCTGGGACTGGGAGAGGAAGCCGGGCAGCAACTGGAAAGCGAGCTTGATGCGGTGCTGAGCAACCGAAAGGGGCTGTCGGCTGAACGGTTTATGGACGCGGTCAAAGCCGCAGGAGAAGATACGTGCGCGAAGATCGTGGCGCACTACTTGCGGAGCCTGGGCGAAGAGGCCAGCTATGTGAATCCGAAAGACGCCGGAATGCTGGTGACAGATGAAGCGGGCAACGCCCACGTCTTGCCGGAGGCGTACGAGCAGCTTGCCGCGCTGCGGGAGAGAAAGGGGATTACGGTCTTTCCGGGCTTTTTCGGCTATGCGGCGAGCGGGGAGCTGGTGACGTTTTCGCGTGGAGGCTCGGATATTACCGGCTCGATTCTCGCTGCGGCGGTGACTGCGGACGTGTACGAAAACTTCACCGACGTAGATTCGGTGTACGTCGTCAACCCCAATCTGATCGCCAATCCGCGAAAAGTGAAAGAAATCACGTACCGCGAGATGCGCGAGCTGTCCTATTCGGGCTTCAGCGTCTTTCACGAGGAAGCGCTCATTCCGGCGTACCAGGCGGACATTCCCGTTTGCATCAAAAATACAAACAACCCGTCTGCGCCGGGAACGATGATCGTAGCCGAGCGGCCCTACGCGACAAACCGGGTGTCGGGGATTGCCAGCGACAGCGGCTTTTGCAGCATCTACGTCAGCAAGTTTTTGATGAACCGCGAGATCGGCTTTGGGCGCAAGCTGTTGCAAATTTTCGAGGAGGAAGGCATTTCCTACGAGCATACCCCTTCTGGCATTGACAACATTTCCGTCATCCTGCGCGAAAAAGACCTGACGGAAGACAAGGAGAAGCGGATTATCGAGCGCATTTTCCGCGAGTTGGAAGCCGATGATGTCGCGGTGCAGCACAGCCTCGCGCTCGTCATGATTGTCGGGGAAGGCATGCGTCAATCGGTCGGCACGACCGCCAGAGCGACGACTGCGCTCGCGGCGGCGAAAATCAACCTGGAGATGATTAACCAAGGCTCGTCTGAGGTCAGCATGATGTTCGGCGTCAAAGCGGCCGAAGCGAACCGCGCCGTCATCGCCTTGTATCAGGAGTTTTTTGGAGACGACGCGGAGTCGGCAGACGAGGTGTCTGCCACTTCTGTTGCGTCCGTAAGCGTGTAGTCGCGCGCAACGAATCTGCCGTCCTGCCATTGATAGACGCGCCAATCGGGAACATCCGCGGCCAGGCCGACAATCCAGTAGGACAGCGATGGGTAGTGCCAGCCCGCCGCATCCCGCGCGGAAGGGATGGGAGCGGTGTGCGGATGGGTGTGCAGGACGCCCAGCCATTGCAGATGGCGCTTGCGAATGTCGCCAACCGCCTGGAGAAACGCAGGGCCATCCCAGGAAAAGACGTGCTTGTCCAAAGAGATCGGCATGGAAATGAAATCGGTAATCGCTGCCCCTCTGCCAACGAGCAGGGCAGAATATTCATAGGGAAACGCCTCTTGTGCAGCATACAGGAGGCGTTTCGCTACTTTTCGCTCCAAACATATTTTGTTATCCTTAGACGCAAAGGGTTCACCTAACCAGTCCGTTGATTGCATGAGGAATCGTCCTCCTTCTGCTCTATTCCATTAAAATCCGGAGGTTTTTTGTGCCATGAGTACGATTCATGTGGGAGTCTGCGGGTGGGGCGACCATGACACATTGTACGGCCAGGGTGTACGGAGCCGTGACAAGCTGGCTGTTTACGCCAGCCACTTTCCGATCGTGGAGGTGGACAGCTCCTTCTACGCCATTTTACCACAGCGCAATTACGAGTCGTGGGTCCGGGATACGCCGGACCGCTTTGGATTTATCGTGAAGCCGCATCAAGCGATGACCGGCCATCTGCGAGGGGATGCCCCTGTCAACCGCCGCGAGCTGTTCGCGCAGTTTGAAGAGAGCATCCAGCCGCTGGTGGAGGCGGGCAAGCTGAAGGCGCTGTTGTTTCAGTTTCCGCCGTGGTTCGATTGCACGCGCGAGCACGTCCAGTACGTCCAGGCTTGCCGTCAGGCGCTGGCCGCTTATCCGTTTGCCGTGGAGTTTCGCCACCAGAGCTGGTTTGAAGCGTGTTTTGCGGAGCGCACACTGGACTTTTTGCGCCAGATCCATGCGGTGCACGTCCTGTGCGACGAGCCGCAGGTGGGAACAGGTTCGGTCCCGATCGTGCCAGCCGTCACGCATCCTGCTCTGGCGATTGTCCGGTTCCACGGGCGCAACAAAGCAGGGTGGCGCGATCCGGGCGAAGGCCAAAACTGGCGCGACGTGCGCTACCTGTACCGCTACAGCGAGCAGGAGCTGACAGAGTGGCTCGTCCACATTCGCAAGATCGAGCAGGAAGCGGATGAAGTTTGCATTTTGTTCAACAATAACTCTGGAGGCGATGCGGCAGCGAATGCCAAGCAGTTTTCAGACATGCTCGGACTCGATCCGAGCGGTTTGAACCCTCGACAGATGGAGTTGTTCTAAAAGGAAGAAAGAAGGGTAGCCATGCTTGTAGCTATCGCTGCGTTGTTTTTGCTAATTGGGGTAGTCGCTGGCGTGATCGGCAGTATCGCCGGGCTGGGCGGCGGCATCTTTTTTGTGCCGGCGCTGATGTTTTTCGCCAACTGGTATGAGCCGGGTTCGATGCCTCCGCAGGTGGCGGCTGCGACTTCCTTGCTCGTGATTGCGGTGACGGCCTTGTCGTCATCCATCTCGTACATCAAACAAAAAAAGGTCGACATGCAGAGTGCCCTGCTTTTTTTTATCGGCAGCGCACCGGGTGCTATCGTGGGTGTCTACCTTAATACATTACTAGCAACAGAAGATTTTACACTGCTGTTTGGCCTGTTTCAGTTGTGCATGTTCGTGGTCCTGATGGTCAAGGACAAACTCCGGCCGCGCCAGATCAACTGGGAAGTGAAGCGGCAGTTCGTCGACAACGAAGGCAAGGAATACGAGTATGGATATAGCAGGTGGAGCGTCATTACGATCGCCTTTTTTGTCGGGATCACGTCCTCGCTGTTCGGCGTGGGTGGCGGCGTGCTGATGGTTCCGGCGATGATGCTGCTGTACCGTTTTCCTCCGCATATCGCCACAGCTACCTCCATGCTGGTCATTTTTTTCTCGGCGGTGGTTGGCTCGGTGACGAACATTTTCCACGACCATGTGAACTGGCTGTACGCCGCCATGCTTGCCCCAGGCGCATGGGCGGGCGGAAAGCTGGGCGCCATCGTGGCGAGCAAGCTGAAAGGGCGCACAATCGTCCTGTTTTTGCGCATCTTGATTTTGGCGATTGCGGTACAAATGATAATAAAAGCGGTTATCGGATAACGAAGAGAGACAAAGGGAGGGGAAAGTCGTGGCGGACACCTGTACCTTGCATTTGCTGCACACCAACGATTTGCACAGCCATTTCGAAAAAATGCCGCAGATTGCGACTTGCCTGAAAACGCGCCGCGAGCAGTGGGAGAGCCAGCAGGAGCATGTGCTGACCGTCGACATCGGGGACCATATGGACAGGATGGACGTCCGCTCGGAGGCGAGCTTCGGGAAAACGAATGTGAGCGTCCTGAACAGATGCGGCTACCAGTACGCGACGATTGGCAACAACGAGGGGATCACGCTGCCGAAAAGCAAGCTCGATTCGATGTACGAGCAAGCCGGCTTCACCGTCATCGTCGGCAACCTGCTGGACAGAGCGACGATGGCCCCTCCGGCCTGGGCTGTCCCGTATGCGATCCACACGTTTGGGGAGCTGCGCATCGCCTTGCTCGGCATGACCATCCCTTTTTCCTCCTATCAGAACATGGGCTGGGAAATCCGCGAGCCGCTGCCTGTTTTGCGCGAGCAAGTGGCCGCCTTGCGTTCTTCTGTCGATATCGTCATCCTGCTGTCTCACCTCGGCTACCCGACCGATTGCCGGCTTGCGCAAGAGGTCGAGGGACTGGATGTGATCCTCGGCGGACATACCCATCATACGCTGCCGCATGGCGAACGGGTGGGCAACACGCTGATCGCCCAGACGGGCCGCTTCGGCGAGCACGTCGGCCACATCAGGCTCGTCTGGGACCGCGCGGCCAAACAGATCGCAGACGTTTCGGCAGAGCTGTTTGAAACCGGGCAGTACGAGCCGGACCAGCGGCTGCTCGCTTTTTTGCAAAAAGAACACGAACGGGCCCATGCGAGCCTGATTCGGCCGATTGCCAGGCTGGAGCGGGATTTGCGCGTCAACTGGACGGAGGAGACTCCGTTCGGCTCTTTTTTGGCAGCCAGCATTCGCAAGTGGACAGGGGCTGAAGTGGGAATTGCCAACGGAGGGCTTTTGCTGTCTGACTTGCAGCGCGGCAGCCTGACTTTTGCCCAACTGCTGAAAAGTGTGCCTCATCCGATCAACGCCTGCGCCGTGACGCTCACCGGCAGTCAGCTCGCTGCCGTGCTGGAGCAGGCGATCCAGCCGCAGATCGTGCATCGCGAGCTGCGCGGCTGCGGTTTTCGCGGCAAAATCGAAGGCTGGATGGCGGTGGACGGGCTGCGCATCCGGTATGAGGACTCCGAGGAGCCGCATATCGTGGCGATCGAGGTCAACGGCCAGCCGCTGGCAAGGGAGCGGGAGTATCGGGTCGGAACGGTCGACATGTTCATGTACAACCGCCTGTTCCCCGATTTGCTGCAGGGCAGGGAGATCGAGTATTTTCTTCCGGAAATGCTTCGCGAGGTGATCGCCAGCACGATTACCGACACAGCGCTTGTGCAAAACGCTTTTTTGCCGAGATGGGAAAAAGTGCCCTCGCCCGGTTCTGGGCATGCTATCGAGAGAAGCAAGGGGGATGAGCGATGAGGTTTATCGACGAAGTTTACGAACTGTACAAAGGACACTTCAATGGCGACGAGGAGGATATTACGGCAGTGGTTGTCGGCGTTTTGCACGAGCAGACGCGCGACGACCTGCTTGAGCTGGTGGAGGGCATGGACGAGGAAGAGCTGTTTCACATGCTGGCTACGTACATGATCGAAGTGATGAAGCGCAAGGTCGCGATGGAGGATGAACAGTTCCCGGCACCGCTCGTGCATTGAATGCGCCGCTTGGCGGCACACACTTTTGGCTCCTGTGTCATAGGATGGTAACGCAAAAGCAGGAGAGAAAAGGAGGGAGCGGGATGGTCGAAGTACAGCCTATCCACTTTCCGGAAGGGACGGCGATCGCAGTCACCGTGCGGCTGCCCAAGACGACATTGCTTGCGGTGACGACAGACAAAGGCTACATCATGTGCGGGGCATTGGACGTGGGCTTGCTGAATGAACGGCTGGCCAGCCGCGAAATTATTGCGGGCAGAGCCGTCGGCGTCAAGACGATCGACGAGCTGCTGGACGCGCCGCTGGAATCCGTGACGACGACAGCAGAGGCGCAAGGAATCACGGCCGGCATGATCGGGCGGGAAGCCGTCGTCAAAATGCTGTAGCATACACAGATAACGATACACGCTGAAACAAGGACGCCTTTGTCGATGAGACGAAGGTGTTTTTTGTGGGCGCGATTTCTTGGGAGCTAGAAATTTTTTCATGTAGAATTATGTCGAATCACGCTATAATAGGGGTACTCTGATGAAAGGCGAAGGTTGGAAATGAGACTGAAATCCATTCATAAATGCCAGCCGGGCGACAAGCTTGCCCGTCCCATCTACGCAGAAAACGGAACGGTACTCGTTGGGGCGGGAGTAGAGCTGACCCAGCGAATGATCGAGCGCCTCAAGAGCAAGAACATCAACAGCCTGTACATAGAAGATACTCGCACGGACGATATCATGGTGGATACAGTCATTTCCGAAGGCACGCGCAGACAGGCGATGTCCATTATTCACGATACGTTTCGCAGTGTTCAGGAAGTGCCGCAAAAATGGCAGCAACTGTTAACGGACAAAAATCTGGGCCGCCAGTTGAGGCAAGTCATGTCGGCTGTCGCTGACGAACTGAAAGGCAGCAAATCAGCCATGAACCTGCTCGCCGACGCATGCGCCTTCGATAACTACATTTTCAGCCATTCCTTCAACGTCGCGCTCTACAGTACGGCACTGGCGATCAACACAGGCTGTACGGAAAGAGAGATTTTGGATATCTCCATCGGCGGCATGCTGCACGACATCGGCAAGATGCACATTCCGGATGAAATCCTGAAAAAGCCGGGCCGCTTGACGACAGAAGAGTTTGAAGTGATGAAAAAGCATGCCGAAATCGGCTTCGAGATGCTGCGCAGGCAGGACGACATCCCGCTGCTCGCCGCGCACTGCGCCTTCCAGCACCACGAGCGCTGGGACGGCTCCGGGTACCCGCGTCATCTGAAAAAAGAAGAGATTCACCCTTTTGGCCGCCTGATGGCCGTCGCTGACGTATTCGACGCCTTGACCTCGCATCGCGTCTACCGCCGGGGGATGCTGCCGCACGAAGCGATGGAAGTGCTCTATTCCGGGTCAGGCGTATTGTTTGACCAGTATTATGTCGAAGCTTTGCGCGACACGATTGCGCTCTACCCGGTAGGCTTGAGCGTGACGCTCAACACAGGCGTATCCGGCGTGGTTGTGGATTCCAACAAAGGCATGCCAAGCCGCCCCATCATCCGCATCTTGGTCAATGAAGAAGGGCAGGATCTGGCGCAGCCGTATGAATGCGATTTGTCGAAAATGCTTTCGCTGATGATCGTGGCGTGTGGCGACCTCGTCTAGCCAGTTCACAGCCACTCTTTTTTCTTGAACAGGATGAACATCGTCAAGCCGATCGCCGCCATGCAGCCAAGCACGATGTAGTAGCCGTAAGGAGAGTGCAGCTCCGGCATGAAGTCGAAGTTCATGCCGTAAATCCCTGTGACGATCGTCAGCGGCATGAAAATCGTGGTCAGGGCGGTAAACACGCGCATGATATCGTTTGCCCGCCCGGCGAGAGCTGCCTGGTAGGCTTCGCGCAAGTTTCCGATCAAGTCGCGAAATGTCTCGAAGTTTTCCACGATCTTGCTCGCATCCTCCAAAATATCGCCAAAGTACTTCCGCAGCTTCGGCCGAATCAGCGGGAGTTCTTTTTTGTGCAAGGCATCAATCAAATCCCGTTGCGGCACGAGCATTTTTCGCGCGTACAAAATCTCGCTGCGCAGCCCGATGATCTGGTCGAGGTGGGATTTGCGGGTGTTCATCAAAATTTCCTCTTCCAGCGCTTCAATCAAGTCCTCGATTTTTTCCGTCACATCAAAATACCGATCCACAATCTGATCGACGAGATGATACAAAAAAGTGTCCGGGTGGTTCACTTCTTTTTCCCGGACGATGGGGAGCATGGAAGCGAACTCTGGCGCTTCCTGCTTGGTCACGGTAATGATCGCATGGCTGCCGAGAAAAATATTGATCTCCCGTAGGAAAATGTCCTGATTGTGGAAGGCGATGCCGTTTAGCACCATGAAATAATGGTCGTCGTATAGTTGCAGCTTGGGCCGCTGCTCTTCTTCGTCGATGCAGTCCTCGACCGCGAGCGGGTGAAGCCCGAACAGCGGCTGCAAAATATCGAGGTCGAAGGGAGAAGCGTCAATCCAATAGAAGCCTTTTCCGGGCACTGCGACAGCTTCCTCCACGTCATCTATTTCCGTTATGAGGCCGTTTTCGATCAGTCGTATCTTCATGCGTGCATCTCCTGCCAGTAGAGTGAGGGGATGGCGGCAGACGTGGCAAAATACGTGTGAGAATCAGCTCATAGGCAGAGCGCAGCGCTTCGCGGCTGGGGGGAGCCTGTGCGGCCCGCCGTTTTTTTGGCGTATCCACCCTTGTCTCGCCTCCTTGTTTGGCTGTCATTCTCATACGTATGACAATCGGCTCGTCTGCTTGCCAGAGACGGTCAACGTTCTTTGGAATAGTGTACCGCACTTTCCTGCATCTAGCCATTTTGGAAACGGGGCAGTTTTCGCAAAAATAACGGCATGGCCTGGCGACTTTTCTAACATACTACGAACGATAGCGAAAACGTAAAAAGGTGGATGCATATGTGGAAGGGTAAACGAGTAGGGATGGCAGCCGTGCTGGCGTTGGGATTGATCGCGGGAGCAGCAGGGCAACCGGTTAGCGCTCAGGAAGCGCGCCAGGTTCAGCCGCCGCCGAGCGTGTATGAGGAAATTCAGATCAAACGGCAAGATGTCACAGGAGACGGGCGTCCGGATGTCGTGACGCTGCTCGGCCACCGCTTTGCCGCTGACAGCCCGTACTATGAAAAGCTGAAGGTGATGGTGCAAGATCCGGTGGCGAAAAAGACGGTGTTTTTTACGACGCCGTATGGCGGGTATCAGCCGGACATGGCTTTTTGCGATTTCATCGGAAACGGCACGAAACAAATTTTGCTCCAGGCGCCGACGGGCGGCAGCGGCGGAACATCGGAGTTTTACCTGTTTGGCAACAAGGACAACAAGCCTGTCGTTTTGCCGGTGCCGCAGCCGCTGACGATCACCGGTTCGTACCAGGACAACTACAAAGTGCCGATTCACATCAAAGAGACGAACCATACCACCGTTCTCGACCTGACTGACCGCAAAAAAATATACGACGAAAACGGGGTGTACAAGGACGGAAAGCTGCTGACGCCGACCGAGGTGATGCCGAACAGCTTCAGCGTGCTTACGCTTGTGGACGAGAACCGCGACGGCGTCTGCGAGCTGAAGGGCGTGCAGCGGGTGAGCGGCGTAGCCAACGCCGACACGATTGCCTACGTCGAGTCGCTGTGGAAATGGGACAAGACGGGCTGGAAGCTGCAAAAGGCAGAAGTGAAAAAAGCAGAGATGTAGAGCGTGGAGGGGGCCTTCCTTTTCAAGAGAAAGGGCGCTCTCTTTGTTTGGGGCGTGGTTTACACGATAGAAGAATCGGGTATATAATTAAAAGGATATGCCAATTGGAAATTATTCGTTTACTCTACCTAATATGGTTAGTACAGCCATTTTTTATTCGGTAAAAAGGAGTTCGGCGTATGAGTACATGTCCATTTTCCAGCCTGTTTGGATTGAAAGGAAAAGTCAAAAAGGAGTCGTTTTTCCAGGAGCGCAAGGAACAGGGAAAAGTACAGCTTCACGGGCAAACCACCCTCTCCAGGCAACTGGCGCTGATCCATCTGACAGAGGAGGACTTGTCGATTGTCAAAGCGCTTCAACCGCTTATCGTTCGCAATATTGACAAAATTGTAGACTTCTTTTATTCGAATATTGAAACTGAACCACTGCTCATGAGCATTGTGGACAAAAACAGCACCATTGCCAGACTGAAGGGCACACTGACCCGCCATATCTCAGAGATGTTCAACGGCTGTATCGACGCCGCGTACATCGAGCAGCGCAGCAGGATCGCCATCATTCACATGCGGATCGGACTGGAGCCGAAATGGTACTTGAGTGCGTTTCAAAATTTGTTCATATCCATTATGGATATTCTGCATAAAAACATCGCGGACAAGGATGAGTTCGTGCTGGCGCTCACTGCGGTGAGCAAAATTCTCAACATCGAGCAGCAAATCGTGCTGGAAGAATACGAGAATGAACATGAGCGTGTTCGTCGCGCCGAGCAGGCCAAAAAGGACGAACTGCGGGTTTTGCTGACCAATTCCGCGCATGAGCTGGCAGCCGTCTCGGAGGAAAACAGCGCGTCCGTCGAGCAACTGACGGAGCAGTCGCGCGAAGTGCTTCGCTACGCCGAAAACGGCACGGATTTTTCCAGCAAGGCGCAGGAGCTGTCCCGGGAGGGCAAGGAAAAGCTGGAGAAGCAGCAGGAGCAGATGGGGCTGATCCAGCAGAGCGTGAAGCAAATTTCCGAAGAAATGAACACGCTGGAGGACAACGCGGAAAAAATTCGCGGAATTGTCGACGTGGTGACGGCGATTGCCGAGCAGACCAATCTGCTGGCGCTCAATGCGGCGATCGAAGCCGCGAGAGCCGGAGAGCAGGGGCGAGGCTTTGCGGTCGTAGCCGACGAGGTGCGCAAGCTGGCCGAGCAGACGAAAAAATCGGTATTCGGCGTGCGGGAGCTGATCGAGAAAACGAATCAGCAAACGACTGTCCTGTCATCGGTCGTGCTGGAAATCCAGGGGCTCGTGAAGTCGAGCACAAAAATGACGGACGAGACGAATGCGTTTTTCGAGGGCATTATCAACGCTGTCTCCGACAGCAAGGAGCAGAGCTCGCACATTCAAAAAGAGCTGGAAAACTTCTTCAAGGTCATGGAGGATATGAACCAGGCTGTGGCGCAAGTAGCCAGCTCCGCGGACGAGCTGTCGGAGATCACGGAAAATTTGTAGGCGAAGAAAAAACAGTACGGCCGTCGGTGGGGGGCGTACTGTTTTTTTCAACGGATAAGAAAGTATAAATTTTGAGGAAGGGGAGTACCCATCCTTGTTAAGTTATTTGTAAAATAGAGTCATGGAG
>NZ_JBYTBG010000057.1:0-23620 GCF_058788915.1 Brevibacillus sp. FW301-21C12A | reverse complement strand
CTATGAATACAAACTTTCGGATATCCTCTAGCGCAAAAAAGGACAGTCAGGGCGTTTTTCCCTGACTGTTTTTCTTAATGAGCGTGTGTTCGTTGCGTCAGGTCGCAGAAGTGGTCGGGTGATACTGCCGGGAGTTTTGCAGCGGCGGCGTGTAGACGTTGAGCGAGTACACCGGCGCGTCTGTGTTGTTGCGGATGGCGTGAATTTCGCCGGGGGCGACGTAGTAGCAGTCTCCGGCGCTGACATGGGTTGTCTGGGCGCGAAACACCTCTCCCTCGCGATCGGCAGGAAGGTAGACGACATTGGTGAGCGTCCCGGAAATGATCCATTCCCAGCCAAAGGAATCGCCATGGTTGTGCGGGACAGACTCCTGCATGCTGGGCAGATGGATCAGGACGACTTCGACGTGCGTCGTCTGGTACAAAATTTTGCGTCCGTAGGGGAGCTGTTCAGGCTGGGGAATGTGGGACGCGATATCTTCTGGGCAGAGCGAAAGGGAAACGAGCGCCTGCCTCAGCTCAGCGTGACTGGGGAAAACGAGGGAGCCAATGCTTGTTCCAAACGTTGCAAATTCATGACAAACCTCCTGAGGCGAAAAGAGATCTTCCCCTTACCATATGAGAAACAGTTGCAGTCTGACGTAGGGGAAGCGCGTTTTTTTGCGAAGGCCAGTCAAACGATTTGGCGTGACAAGGCAGCTTGCTTCGCTCTATCATGGGGATACGGCAGTTGGTGCCGCACGAAGACGGTGAGGGGACGGCCCCCGTCAAAAGTGATTGTCCAAGTTCAACAATGGTTTGTACCCAACTCAACACATGAGGAGGCATGCGCATGTCAACTGCCACAATCAGTGTACGCCCCCTGTAGCGGGGGGCGTCTGTCCGAACCGCCTGCGACTGACAGGAGGTTTGGCACACATGAACGTAAAACATTACTTGTACGTCAATGCGCTGTCTTCGCTTGGCTCGCGAATGGATTTGATCGCGTGCAGCGCGTTGATTTTCACATTTGAGCATAGCGCCTTTTGGCTGACGGCCTTTTTTGTCGCCCGTCAGGTAGGCGGCATGCTGTTCAGCCCGTTTGCGGGCATGCTGGCTGACCGGATGGACCGCAGGCATGCCATGATCGCAAGCGATATCGGAGCAGGACTTGCGCTTCTCGCAATCATCGCTGCTCCGCATCCGTATGTCGTGGTTGCCGCAGCGTTTCTCAAAGGCATGCTGTACACGCTGTTTACGATCAGCTTTCAGGCTTCGCTGCCGCAGATGTTCGGGATGGAGCGGCTGGTGTGGGTGAACGGGCTCAAGGTGCGCCTGGAATCGCTCGTAGGCATGGCGGGCTTTGTGCTGGGGGGCTTTTTGACTGACCGTGTTGGCTACGCGCTCGTCATTGGCGCAGATGCAGCCAGCTTCTTCCTCTCGGCTTTGCTCTTGACCCGGATGCGCTGGGAGAGCCGGGCATGGCCGAAAAGCGGGGCGGCTGGCGAGCGCTCTGCCGGAGACAGCGGGGGGAAGCAAAAGGAGCGTGGCATGCGGGCAGCCGTCAGGTACTTGCAAAGAGCGCCCGTATTGCTTGCCATCAGCCTGCTGGCTGCGCCGCTGTCGATCAGCACGGCTTCGCATAACTACGGTTTGCCGTTTTTGGCAGATCAGATTAGCCACGGGGACGCGACCTTGCACGGGATGATGTGGTCAGTCATGAGTGTCGGCGGCCTGCTCGGCGCTTATCTGGTGGCGCGCATTCCCGTTGCGCCTTGGCCTGGGATGCTGGGGGCGCATTGGCTCCTGGCTGTGTTCATCGTGCTTGCGTTTGCCGCCGACGGTGCGGTTTGGGCGCTGCTTTTGCTCGCGGGCGCGGGGCTTTTTGGCGGAGCGGCTCAAGTATTGGAGAGCACGCTGTTGCAGCAGGCCAAAAACGAGGTGCGCGGCAAGGTGCTGGGGGTACAGGGCTTGTTTAGCCGCAGCGGGTTTTTTGTCGGATTTTTGGCGGCGCCCGCGATTTCCGCTGTCTTAGGATTGGCAGCGATGGTCGCCGTCGCGCAGGCGCTTTTGGCTCTGGCACTGCTCGGTCTGGGATGCTATGTGCGCAAGGCACAGCAAGCGGGTGGCGCTCGTCGCGGGTAGTCTTTTTTCCCGTCACTCACCATAGGATGTACCAATTGGGAGGTGACGGGAGTGGCTATATTTCGACCCCGTCGGCGTTGGAGAAACCCGCTTTCCCGAACGAAAGCGTTTTTGATCGCGCTGGTGATTTTTTTTGTGCTGTCGATTCAGACGCTCGTTTTTTTGCAGCATCGGCTGGAGCCGACACTGTTGATCCTGGCTACTCAAAAAGCAGAGCAATTGGCGAAGGAAGCGATTACGGATGCGGTCACCAAGCGGATTTCCCAGCAAGGCGTCGACTTCAACCAGATCGTGAAGATCGAAAAGAACAACGAGGGGCAAATTCAGGCGTATCAGTTCAACTTCAAGGAGTACGCAAGAATTGTCGGCGAAACCACCTCGCGCGTCCAGAACAAGCTCCAGGAGTTC
This sequence comes from Brevibacillus sp. FW301-21C12A, assembly GCF_058788915.1. Taxonomy (NCBI): domain Bacteria; kingdom Bacillati; phylum Bacillota; class Bacilli; order Caryophanales; family Paenibacillaceae; genus Brevibacillus; species Brevibacillus sp. FW301-21C12A. The sequence goes on along the minus strand of NZ_JBYTBG010000057.1, from coordinate 21,089 downwards.
GAGACGGAAAAAGTGGACCGCACGATTCCGCTTGGCCTGGCGACAGGGAATACGTTTCTGGCGCAAATGGGGCCGAACTTGCCCGTGACCTTCGTGCCGATCGGCTCTGTGAAAACGAAGCTGGATACAGAGCTGAAGGAGGCGGGCATCAACATGGTGCTCGCCAAGGTCTACATTTTCGTAGAGGTCGACTTGCGCATCGTCATTCCGTTTGCGACCGAGGAGCAGACGGTTACGACGAAAATCCCGATCACGCACTCCCTCATCATCGGCGACGTGCCGCAGTATTTGTACAACAATCCGGAAGGCAAGCCGGATGTGCCGCGTGCGCCCATGGAAGGTATGGACGACAGCCCGTAGAAGGCGCGGCGGAAACGAAAAAAAGCGGCAGCGTGCGAGCTGTCGCTTTTTTCATGGAGATGGCTGCCCTTGCTTACTGCTCCGCCCAGGTGACAGTCAGCTCGATGACGCCTTCCTGGCCGCTGAGCGGGCCGCCGATCATCGACCAGGACTGTTTTTTCTCGATGTTGCCTCCCTGAATAATGATGTTTTAGTCGTCGATGGTTTGCCCGGAGTCAGAGAGGTTTTGCGTCTTGAAGTAGTCTTTGTACAGCTTGGTTACGGCTGGCATGCTTTCCTTTGTGCTGAAAATGAGCAGGACAAACTTTTTGCCGTCTTTGATTTCGGAATGCGAGGTGCTAATTTCGGCGACCTCCGGGAGCGGGAAATCGGCTGGGAGATATTCCGGCCGCTTCTGTTCAGAGGCAGGCTGGGCAGCAGTGTCGCCGGAAGTTTGCTGGGTCGGCTGTTGCGCAGTCTGCTGTGCTGGTTGCTGCGCTGACTGTTGCGGTGTTTGCTGTTCCGCTTGCTGTGCCGGTTGATCCACTGAAGCTGGCTGGCTGCACGCACTGATCGCCACTGCTGCGAAGAGCGACAGAGCGACGTGCGCCCACGCTTTCTTTTTCATCACGTATCATCAGCTCCTCTTCATCATACGTAGAAAATATTCTATGTCATTTTTGGTTCTCCATATGGAAAAAGTCCTGTTTCCAGCATTCGGCAATCGGGGGAGCAGCTTGTTTGCTATACTGAAAAAAGCGGCTTGCGAGCGCAAGAGACGGGAACGGACCGAAGACGAGGGGGCTGGAAAGGAAATGAACAGACGCTTTGCAACAGGCATCATTTTTGACATGGACAATACGCTGCTGCACTCGAAGATCAATTTTGCGGAAATGAAGCGGGCAATTTTTCAGTTGTGGACGGAGCATGGTCTGATAGAGCCGACCTTCGACTGGCACAGCCATACCGCCTCGCAACTGATCGAGCTTGGCCGAAAGTCGGGCAGGCTGACCAGCCAGCTCGAACAGGAGATGTGGGGAGCCGTCACGGCAATCGAAAAGGCGGGAATGCACGAGGCTGTTCTCGAGAACCATGCCCAGGAAGTACTCGCGCAGCTCATGGAGCGGCATCATTTGTTCATTTTGACCAACAACGCCTACGCTGCCGCAGAGGAAGCGCTGCACCAAACCGGTATTGCGGGCTGCTTCGAGAAGATTGTGGCGCGCGAGCAGATGACGACCTTGAAGCCGCACCCGTCCGGGATTCATTACATTCGCAGGCAGTATCCCGATATGCCTGCTTCGGCCTGGACGATGGTCGGGGATTCCTGGATTGACGGAAAAGCCGCGCAGGACGGGGAGGTGGCGTTTATCGCCTACCAGGGACATGCGCAAGACATGGAGCGCCATGACGTGGCACCGCAAGCGTACATTGCGGATTTGCGCGAGCTGCTGACTATGTTGTAACAAAGCTTGCAGGCAGGAGAAAAACACTTCTGCCTAAAAAAATGACAGCGAACGTGAAAAATGTGCTATACTTTGCCTAACTGAATACCAGCCTTCAGGGTAGGGTGAAATTCCCGACCGGCGGTAATGACGAACGCACGTCTGAGCCCGCGACTCGCTATCGCAGTTGGATAGCGACTGACTTGGTGCAAATCCAAGGCCGACGGTAAAGTCCGGATGGGAGAAGGTATTGGCATAACCTCAGAGCTGTTTTTTCAAAAACAGGCATTTGCGAGGTTTCTTTCCCTACGCCCTGAGCATGTTCTCACGGGCGTTTTTTATTCCGCAACTTCATAGCGAAAATCTTCAGGGCAAGGTGAAATTCCTGACCGGCGGTAATGGCGATGGCGAACCATCGTCTGAGCCCGCGACTCGTGGACCGTGACGGTTTGCGACTGATCTGGTGCAACTCCAGAGCCGACGGTAAAGTCCGGATGGAAGAAGAGCTGACTGCGCTTTTTGGCATCGTTATTTTTGCAAAAAACGAATGCGAGAAGGCTTCTTTCCCTGTGCCCTGAAACGCTTGAGGTTTCGAGGGCTTTTTGTTTTGGCTGGAATCCAGGCAGGAAAAAGGAGGTTTTACATGGAGCAGGACAAGCGGTTCATGGCATTGGCGCTGGAGCTGGCGCGCTCGGCCCACGGCCAGACCAGCCCCAATCCACTGGTCGGTGCAGTCCTGGTGAGCAACGGAGCAGTTGCAGGCATGGGCGCGCATTTGCGTGCCGGGGAGCCGCATGCGGAGGTGCATGCGCTGCGCATGGCAGGGGAAAAGGCGGCTGGCGCTACTTTGTACGTGACGCTGGAGCCGTGCAGCCACTTCGGAAAAACGCCCCCTTGCGCCGATGCGGTAGTGGCGGCGGGGATTCGCCGGGCTGTGATTGCGACGCTGGACCCGAATCCGCTCGTGGCTGGAAAAGGCGTGGAGAAGCTGCGCGCCGCAGGAGTGGAAGTGCTCGTCGGGGTAGGCGAAGCGGAAGCGAAAAGGCTCAACGAGGTGTTTTTCCACTACATCACGACGAAGCGCCCGTTTGTGACGGTGAAAACGGCGAGCACGCTGGACGGCAAAATCGCTTCGGTCACAGGACACAGCCGCTGGATCACGGGCGAACGGGCGCGCGCGGAGGTGCACGAACTGCGGAGACAGCACGATGCGATTTTGGTCGGGGTAGGAACCGTTTTGGCGGACGATCCGCTTTTGACGGCCAGACAAGGGGAGCAGTTGTATGGGCGGCAGCCTGTGCGGATCGTCCTGGACAGCGAGCTTCGCACGCCACTTGCAGCGCGCGTGATCGAAAATGCGGATGCGCCGACCTGGATTTTCACGACAGAGGCGGCTCCGCCAGAAAAGCGTGCGGCATTGGCGGCAAAAGGCGTCAGGCTGTTTGTGGCAAGCGGACAAATTTCGGTGGAAAACGTACTGGATACGCTGGGCGAGTGCGGGATTACTTCGCTGCTGGTTGAAGGCGGGCAGGCAGTGAACGGGGCGTTTTTACAGGCGCGCGCGATCCAGAAGATCGTCAGCTACGTGTCGTTGAAGCTGATCGGCGGAAGCGGCGCGCCCACGCCATTTGGCGGACCGGGCTTCGCCACGATGGATCAGACTGTCCGGCTTGCGGATGCAACTGTCGAGCTGCTGGATGAGCAGGACGTGCGCATAAGCGGTTATCCGCTATGGGAAAAGTAGCTGGAAGCAGGTTTTCCGTTTTCTGCGCATTCGCGCCAGAGAGCAGCAGTCGCCAGACGACGGGAGCAAATTTTTGTTCAGAAAGCACAAAGAGGAGGAAAAGGCCGATGTTTACCGGACTGGTGGAGGAAGTCGGAACGTTGGAATCCAGCACAGGCAACGGGCAGGCGAGTCGGCTGGTCATTCGGGCGCAGCGGGTGCTGGAAGGCGTCAAGCTCGGCGACAGTATCGCCGTCAACGGGATTTGCCTGACGGTCACGTCTTTTTCGGCTCGGCATTTTAGCGTAGATGTCATGCCGGAGACGATGAAAAAGACAACCCTCCGTCACCTGCGCACAGGCCAGCGGGTCAATCTGGAGCGGGCGATGCGGCTGGGCGACCGCTTTGGCGGGCATATCGTCTCCGGGCATATCGACGGAACGGGCACGATTTTGTCCCGAGAGCCGCACGCCAACGCTGTGCTGTTTCGCATTGAAGCCGCGCCGGAGCTGTTACGATACGTCATCAGGCAAGGCTCGATCTGCGTCGATGGCATCAGTCTTACGGTCGTGGACGTTGCCGATGCGCATTTTTCGGTGTCGATCATCCCGCATACGCTGGCAGCGACCAGCCTGCACGATCGGCGCGCGGGCGATCAGGTGAACCTGGAGACAGATATTATCGGCAAGTACGTCGAGCGGCTTTTGGGCTATCGCGGCAAGCCAGCAGGCGGCAATCAGACCGAAGCAAAAGGCGCGAAAATCAGCATGGCTTTTTTGCAGGAAAACGGATTCGTTTGAACGAGGAGGGACAAGCCCATGTTTCATCGCATAGAAGAGGCGCTGGAAGATTTGCGCCAAGGAAAAGCCATCATCGTCGTGGATGACGAGGATCGGGAAAATGAAGGGGACTTCGTCTGCCTGGCGGAAGCGGCTGCGCCGGAGATGATTAACTTTATGGCGACGCACGGGCGCGGTCTTGTCTGCGTCCCGGTGACGGAGGAACAGGCCGCGCGGCTTGCGCTCACCCCAATGGTCAGGCACAACACGGACAAGCAAGGGACGGCGTTTACCGTGTCGATTGACGAGGTGAGCACGCATACAGGCATCTCGGCGCAGGAGCGTTCGCAGACCGTGCTGGCGATGCTGGACGAGCGGAAGACGGCAGAGGACTTTCGCAGGCCGGGGCATATTTTTCCGCTGATTGCGAGAGCCGGGGGCGTTTTGCGGCGGGCGGGCCATACCGAAGCGGCGGTGGACCTCGCCCGGCTGGCGGGGAGCGTGCCCGCAGGTGTCATTTGTGAAATCATGAACGAGGATGGCTCGATGGCGCGGTTGCCGCAGCTCGTGGAGATCGCTCGCCGCTTCGACTTGAAGCTGATTACGATTGCCGATCTGATCGCCTACCGGATGCGCACCGAATCGCACGTGCGAAAAGAAATCGAAGTGAGCCTGCCGACGAGCTATGGCGATTTTCGGATCGCCGCCTATACGAACGAGCTGGACGGCAAAGAGCACGTGGCGCTCATCAAGGGCGAGATTGATTCGGCCAAGCCCGTTCTCGTCCGGGTGCATTCCGAGTGCCTCACAGGAGATATTTTCGGGTCCCACCGCTGCGATTGCGGCCCGCAACTGCATGCTGCGCTGGAGCAGATCGAGGCGGCGGGCTCCGGCATCCTTTTGTACATGCGCCAGGAAGGCCGCGGCATCGGGCTTATTAACAAGCTGCGCGCCTACAAGCTGCAGGAGGAAGGGCTGGATACGGTGGAGGCGAACGAAAAGCTCGGATTCCCCGCCGATCTGCGCGATTACGGCATCGGGGCGCAAATTCTCCGCGACCTGGGCGTGCAAAAAATGCGGCTTTTGACCAATAACCCGCGCAAAATCCGGGGGCTGGACGGCTACGGGCTGAAGGTGGAGGAACGGGTGCCGCTGCAAATGCAGGCACATCCGCACAACAAACGGTATTTGTCGACCAAACAGGAGAAGCTGGGACACCTGCTTCATTTCAAAGGCTAAGGAGAGTGGAGAAGATGAGAACATTTGAGGGACATTTGGTAGGAACGGGCTTGCGCGTAGGGATTGTAGCAGGAAGATTTAACGAGCTGATCGTCAGCAAGCTGGTAGGCGGTGCGCTCGATGCGTTGAAGCGCCACGGCGTAGAGGAAGACAACGTAGACGTGGCCTGGGTGCCGGGCGCTTTTGAAATTCCGTTGATCGCGAAAAAAATGGCCGAGTCGGGGCGCTATGACGCGGTTGTGACATTGGGCGCGGTCATCCGCGGAGCGACTCCGCACTTCGACTACGTCTGCAACGAAGCAGCCAAAGGCGTCGCCTCGCTGTCGCTTTCCACCGGGATTCCGGTCATTTTTGGCGTGCTGACGACGGACAACATCGAGCAAGCGATTGAGCGCGCCGGCACAAAAGCGGGCAACAAAGGCTGGGAAGCGGCAACGGCAGCGATTGAAATGGCGAACCTGTCCAAACAGTTCGCCTAAACGATACGAATCGCTTGTCTAGGTGAGGAAGCGGGGGCTGCGGCTCCCGTTTTTTCGTTTGCCCGAAAGCACACATAGATCCCATTCTTGATTCATGTTATTTGGCTGATATTTTTTGTGAATGAAGTGCTAAACCAATGAAGGAAAGTAAAGGGAATGCCTGGTAGAAAGAGTAATGTAATTTTTTTTGTGTAAATGGGTTTTTAACAGGTGAATAGTTACGTCAACGGCTTTACATGGAGGAGCGGGCATGATAGATTCGTTAGCCATGCTATGCATGGTTGACTGGCATCGCCCAATCGCAAGGAATCATGCCCGCAGAGGCTCCATGTCAGGCCGACCCAACAGCCTCTTTATGTGGACAGTTCCGCTTGCAAGCGGCTTCCAAAATGGATGGCCAGTTGCGATATACATTCTTTCCAGCACCGAAGTGGCATGGTTCATTTATTTGATGCCTCCATGGTTGCCAGTTAGATAATTTTCCGTAAGGCATCGTCAGCATTATGTTTGGCATAGCCTAAATGATCGTCCATTTCCGCTTCAAACAACTGCTGGATGGTGTCACAAAAGAGGTTCTTGAGCATCTCATGAACGTCCTCGATGGCTCGGCAATCTTTCGCTAATGCTTTGATCGTCATGGTTAACGCCCGATGTATTCAAAAATAATGATATAGAGGACAAGGAGAAGTAAGAAACTAATTATGGATACTGTTTTAGCGGTTTTAAATCTTGTATTGTTTTTTTCAGTTAATGCTTTCATTACTTCAATAAGATTCCATATGAATGATAACGCTACGATAACCATTATTGATAGGTAGAATGATAAGTAGAAAATTTTCAAAAGTAATCACTCCCCAAAAAAGTTGGCCAATTATTGTTTCTGATTGTAATAAATTCACCATAACTAAAACTAGATCCTCTCTTACTTTAGGGAGGATCTAGTTTTAGTTATATAGATTAGTATCGAAACACAATACCGAAGTCTTCAACCTTAGTAACTGATGCCGGTTCAATAGCAAAACCTGCTGGATAGACAGCAAAGGCAACAGATCCCAAAGTCCAAGTTTGATGACCATATTCAAATTTTACGTTTACTGTACCAGACTCATTTTTTTCGACGTATACATACTGTGATATATACCCTTTGTGAGCATTATTACTTGGCATTGCTTCCAAATCAATTTTCGATCCTACGCCAACACCAGGATCCCAATCATCAGGGGTAGTATAGGTTGAACAACTCCATTTAGCTGAAGTATTGTTGTCAGGTCTATAACAATATCTGTATTCATGCTGCTGAACTTTTCCACGTGATGACATCGGGAGGAACCATTTTGATGTAACTGGAAAACCAATACTCAAGCCGTCTGTAAGTTCCCATTTAGGACTTTTTGACCATTCGTAACTTCCATATAAATAAAACTTTTTATAACCAGTCATGTCACTATTTACCGAAAATGCGGTAGCGTTTAAATCTAGTATTCCACCATCTAAAGCTACTTGAGGTGTGATTGTATTCTTATCCATAAATTCTTCTTCTCTTACAGTTTTACCATTAGATGCCAATTTTTTAGCGTTGTTTTCAAGTAATTCTTTGAGTACATCATCTGGGAAATTCGCAAGTTCTTCTTCTGTTAACCCTATATCGTTAACTATACGATTGATTTCTTTTTTTGTTAAAGTAGTTTCTTCTTCCCATGACGGCGGTTGTTTAGCAGTAGAAGGAGCAACGAAAGTTAATCGCCAAAGTCGCTCTGCTGCGCAAAGACAAGCTGATCGGCTTCTACTCGCAGCGCGAAGGCAAGCTGGTGCAATGCTTGCTCGGACAAAAGCGGCTTCCCCGCGTCAAGTTTGAGCTGACGGAGCAGACGAACGAAGGCGAGCGTCTGGAAGAGATCATTTTCGATTTTGTCTGGTCCAAGTCAAAAGTGCGGAGCAACGGCAACCAGAAAAAGCCCGTCATTGACATCAACCTCGAACTGCGGGGAGTGGTGGTAGGCTACGATGGCAAGAAAAATTTGGACAAACGACCGCAAATGGAAAAGCTCGTGAAGCAGATGGAAGCGCTGATTAAACGGGAGACCACTGTGATGCTGAAAAAATTTCAACAAGAGGGCGTTGATCCGGCCGGAATCGAAGAGAGCCTGCGCCAGAAATACTACGGAAAATGGACGCGGGAAAAAGGGCTCGCGCTCTATCAGCAGGCCGGATTCAACATCAAGGTCAAGCTCGATATACTCGGCTACGGCACGATCAAGTAAGCGTGGCCGCTCGCGTTATCGCAACCGTTTCAGCTCCCGCCAGATCGCTTTCAGCGTCGGGCGGTCCCATTTTGGCCGCTTTCCGTACAGAAAACGGGTCAAGCCGCTGAACATCAACTGCTGGTCTTCTGTGTACGGGTACCAGTTGAACTCGCGTTTTTTCGAGCCGGGGTCGTGAATGACCGAGATGCTGTGCGTGAACGCTTGCAGCCCGGCTGGCCCGCGGTAGCGGCCGATGCCGCTCTCTTTGACCCCGCCGAACGGGAGGTGCGGATTGGCGTAGCTGATGATGACGTCGTTAATGCACACGTTGCCGCTCAACAGCTTTTCTGCTACGCGCTGCGCTCTTTGTTTGTCAGACGACCAGACAGACGCATTCAGGCCGTAGGGCGACTCGTTTGCCCGGCGGATAGCTTCTGCCTCGTCGGAAAACGTCATGATCGGCAGGACAGGGCCGAATGTTTCTTCCCGCATGATCTTCATGTCCGGCGTGACGTCTGTCAGGATGGTCGGGGGGATGAACATGCTGTCGGTTTGCGGCAGCCCGCCTGTGACGGCTTTGGCTCCGGCGGCGAGCGCTTCCTCGATATGCGCCCGGACGATGCCGAGCTGCTCACGCGAAGTCATCGAGCCGACTTCCGCCTGAGCGGGAAACCGTTGGCGCAGCGCTTTCGTTTTTTCCGTGACCAACCGCAAAAACTCGGGGTACACACGCTCGTGCACGTACAGCCGCTCAACGGACATGCACACCTGGCCGGAGTTCGTAAAAGCGCCCCAGATCGCTCCGTTTGCCGCCCTCTCCAGATTCGCGTCTTCGAAGACGATCATCGGGTCTTTTCCGCCCAGCTCCAGCGAGACCGGAATCAGATGCTCCGCTGCTGCGGCCATAATTTTTTTGCCTGTGGCGGCCGAGCCTGTAAAAAAGATTTTGTCCGGGCGGGCCGCCACCAGCCGACTGCCGACCTCGCGTCCCCCGTGCAGGACGGTGACGACTCCTTCCGGCAGCCCGGCAACGGCAAACAGCTCTTCGATGAGCAGGCCAGTAGAAGGGGTGACTTCGGACGGTTTGAGAATGACCGTATTTCCCGCGACAAGCGCGGACAGCATCGGGATGATCGCCAGTTGAAACGGATAGTTCCACGGCGAAATGACCGCGATTACCCCCATCGGCTTGTAGTGAATGTACGATTTTTTCGGCCAGAGCACGAGCGGGGTCGGCACGGGCTGGGCAGCCAGCATTTGCGGCGCGTGCTTCTCGTAAAAGCGGATCGTATCGGCAGTGACAAAAATTTCGGTCATGTACGCTTCGATGGTCACTTTTCCGGTGGCCTGGCTGATTTTTTCCGCCAGTTCTTCGCCGTGCTCGACGAGATAGTGGCGCAGGCGCGTCAAGTAGCGCAGCCGTTCGGACAGGGAGGTAGAGGACCACGCTTCAAAGGCGAGCCGGGCTTTGGCGACTGCCGCGTCTACCTGGGCGGGACTGGCTTCAGTCACGGAGCCGAATGTCTCGCCAGTGGCCGGATTGCGCAGAGGGAGTACGGACATTATCAATCACCTCGTTCGACAGGATGGGTGGCAGGTGAACCAGAAGAAAAAAGCGACTCGAGAACATGGTGGAGAGCAAGCTGAAAGCGGCTGATCGCTTCTGCGGCCGTCCGGGATTCGTCCAGCAAGCATTGCAAGATCATGCCGTCGATCACGGAATAGAGGATCGAGCTTGCCGCGCTCACGTCCACGGCAAGCGCGGCTCCACGCTCCGTCTGCAGCCGCTTGAGCATGCGGGCAATCAGGTCGTGCAGCCGGTTTCGCGTGTGGTGCACCTGCTCCAAAAAGACAGGGGTGTACAGCGCCTGCGCCTGCAAATCGTACCAGAGCCGATGCAGCTTGCGGTCTTCCAGCAGGCTGCGGCCGAGAACGGCAGCGAGAGCCGGGAAAAAGTTGTCCAGGGGAGCGGCAACCACTTCGCGCTCCAGCTCGGCGATGAAGCGTTCCTTGTAGCTGGCGATCACTTCGAGCAGCAATTCTTCCTTGCTGGCAAAATAATAGTGCAGAATGCCGAGCGAGACGCCGGATTCCTTGGCGATATCGCGCAAGGAGACGTGGGCATAGCCTTTTTCCGCGAGGCAGATCGTCGCCTGCTCGATCAAAAAGGCCCGCTTCGCTTCGGCTTTCGCCTGGCTTTTCGAAGGGGGAGTCATGCTGTGCACCTCGTTTTTGGACGATCGTCCAAATTTTGATTTGATTGTAATGCGTCCGTCTTGCTCCTGTCAACGCCCGAATGGGCACACAAAAAAGAAGCGGCTGTGCTACCGCTTCCTTTGTCGTTCCCAGCGCTTTAGATACGGGTAAGGGTCGAAAGCCCAGTCAGCTCCCCCAGTCTCCCGATACATGCCGTAGTGCAGGTGGGGCGGGAATTTTCCGGCGGTGCCAGGCTTGCCGTAGCCGGAGCTGCCGACGTATCCGATCACTTGCCCCGGCTCCACGATGTCGCCGGGCTTCAGTCCCTTTTTGAACGACGACAGGTGGGCGAAGTAATGATACACATTGCCCATGTCGCGCATGCCGATCCGCCAGCCGCCATAGCGGTTCCAGCCGATGACCTCGATCACTCCGTAAGCTGTGGAGAGCACGGGCGTCCCGTGTCGGGCGAAAATGTCGGTGCCTTCGTGAATCCGCCGCCCTCCCCAGCCGCGCGCGTCTCCCCAGGTGCTGCGGTAGCTGTAATCGTACCTCGCCGGGATGGGAAAATGACGCTCGTCCAACTGTAGGTGCTGGTATTTTTCGTACACCTGCGCGAACTGCCGGATCGTTTTCACCGAGCGATCCCGCTGGTAGTAAGACCAGACGCCGATTTGCCAGTCATCCGCAGAAAAGCCGTACTGCGCCAGGTAATGAATGAGAGAAGTGAGTGCGTCGAGATCGTTGTTGCGGTCGGCGAGTCCATCCCCGTCGCCGTCCATGCCCATCCCGCCGAAAAACTGGATCGACACCGGATTCGTGTCCTCCTGGTCGGGGTTCATGCTGCCCGTCCAGCGATCACTCGGGATATCAACGGCAGTCAGCCGCGAGGACGATGCCTGGTTGTCCGTTTGCTTTTTGCGTATTTTCATCGTGCGCTCGTACTGATCGATAGCCGCCAAATAGTTCCAGGGAATGCCGTACAAAGACTCCATGCGCCAAAAAAGCTGCAGCCGTTCCCGCAGGAGAGGGTCTGCCTGGTTGGCAGAGGAGCCTTTGGCGAAGGCAGATTCCAGCGGCGAAATGACTGCCGCCACGCATAAGCTGATCTGAATGATGAGGCGGAAAACTCGCATGCCGACTCCCTCCAGCCCGGGTAGTTTCCGTTGTAGTTTCTGCCAGTCTCTGCGGATTATCCGCGAGACTTTTTGGAAGCGGCCGCTGAACTTCTCCGCGCAGCGCAAGCTTCTGGTGTATGATGCAAGGAAGAAATGCTTTTTCAAAAACGGAGGGAGAAAAAATGAAGCTGGTCATTCGGGCAAATGGCCCGCTCTTCCTGGAGTCGCTCGTGAAGCCGCTGCAGCGCATTGCAGGCAGACAGTGTGCGGGATCGTCTGCGTTTTCGGCAGGTGACGCAGTGGACGCCGGGAGCATTTTGGACATGGCGGAACCGTATCGCCCGTATATGGAGGAGGAGCGCTGGCAGTGGGAGACGGCTGCCTTGCGCGAGCTGATGGCAGACCATGGCGCCGGCTCGTGCGGGGGAGAGCTGTATGTGCAGCCGCTTGCGGTGCCATTCGGCCTGTCGCCGCAAGTTTTGTCGCTCGCATCCGGGCTTGTCGTGCGGGAGACGGATGGATTGGACGCAGCGCGAGACTTTTCGGCAGTCGCCATGCTCTGGCTGCAAGTGATGGGCGCAAAGCCGCTGCGGACGCTGGAAGGCGAGCTGCTACAGGTGGAGCATGACGAAGACGGCACAGCGGTGCTTTTGCTTGCATCAGACGGCAGGAGTGAGGGCGAGGACGCGATCCCCGTTTTTCGCGAGCGCAGGCAGCATGCCGATGAGCATATCGACGAAGGCATGCTGCTGCTGCAAGCGAATGTGGACGACGCCAGTCCGGAGTGGCTCGCCTACCTCATGGAGCAATGCTTCAAGGCAGGGGCCAACGACGTTCATTTTTTGCCAGTCACGATGAAAAAAAGCAGGCCGGGGACCATGGTGCAGGTCATGTGCTATGCAAGCCAGTTGGACGCGATGAAAACGCTGTTGTTCGAGGAAACGACGACGTTTGGCATCCGCTACTTCCCTGTCGCCTGCCATCGCCTGGCGCGACGCCATGTCCGCGTAGAGACGAGCTGGGGCGAAGTTGCGGTCAAGCTCGGCTACCATCGGGGTCAGCGGGTGCAGGTCGCGCCGGAGTACGAGAGCTGCGCGGCGGTTGCCCGAGCCAATGGCGTTTCGTTGAAGCAGGTGCATCAGGAAGCGCTGGAATTGGCGACCCGTAAAAGTTCTGTTAAAAAATGGACAGACAGGCAGGAGCGAGACGTGCCTCCAAAGAATTGAAAACGTGGAGTATCCAACCAAACATGTATGGAGGAGGCTCGTGTGATGAGCAAAAAAGTGTTGATCGTGACAGGGGATGCCGTAGAGGCACTGGAGGTGTTCTATCCGTATTACCGTTTGCTGGAAGAAGGCTACGAAGCCGTGATTGCCGCGCCCAGCGTGAAGACGCTGCACACCGTTTGCCATGACTTTGAAGCACACAGCGAGACGTACACAGAAAAGCCTGCTTATCAGTTGCCTGCGCACGCCGCGTTCTCCGACATCAATCCGGAAGCTTTCGACGCCTTGATTATTCCCGGCGGGCGAGCGCCTGAGTACATCCGGCTGAACGAAAGCCTAAAGCCGATCGTCGCCCATTTTTTTGAGGCGAACAAACCAGTTGCGGCGATTTGCCACGGCTCGCAAGTGCTTGCGATCGTGTCCGAGCATCTCGCCGGCCGCAAGCTGACCGCCTACCAGGCGTGCAGACCGGACGTAGAGGCGATGGGCGCGATTTACGAAAAAGAAACGCTCCACGTAGACGGCAATCTCGTGTCTGGTCATGCATGGCCGGATTTGCCCGGCTTCATGCGCGAGTTTCTCCGCCTGCTGCGCTAACGGATAGACAAACCAAAAACTTCCGCCGAATGTCGACGGAAGTTTTTTACGTTTAGCGGCGTCCGACCAAGAGCCGCAGCACATTTGGCTGGTCGGGCAAGTCGCGGGTTCCTGCGCCGTAGCCGATAGCCTCGACGGTCATGGACGGCAGCGGGCCGAACTGCTCGACCAGCGCGGCGGCAACACCCGCTCCGGTCGGAGTGGTCAGCTCCTTGTCGATCCGCGTCTCGCGCAGCGGGATGCCGACCAAAAGCTCCATGGTAGCGGGGGCCGGAACCGGATAAAGACCGTGGGCGCAGCGCACGTAGCCGTTGCCTGTCGGGATCGGCCCGCAATGCAATTGCCCGATGTCCAGCTCCTCCAGTCCGAGCGCGATGCCTACGACGTCGACGATCGAATCGAGCGCCCCTACCTCGTGAAAATGGACAGTATCGACTGGGACGTTGTGAATTTTCGCTTCGGCGATCGCGATTTTTTCAAAAATAGCCAGCGAGCGGCGCGTTACGCGCGGGGCCAGCCCGGCTGCCTGAATCATGTCCACGATGGCTTTGTGGCTGCGGTGCTCGTGATCGTTGCCGAGCACCTTCAACGGCTTGAGCGGAAGGGCAGGAGCCTGGCTCTCGTCCACGATGTCCAGCTTCAGCGCGGAGACGCCTGCTTTGACGACCTTTTTCCACTCCAGACGGAAATCTCCTACGGGAAGCTTCCGCAACTCCTGCTCGATCCGGTCGCGATCAGCCCCGGCGTCGACGAGCGCGGCCAAAAGCATGTCGCCGCTTATTCCCGAAAAGCAGTCCAAATACGCAATGCGCACGAGAAACACTCCTTTTCAACCAGTCATTTCCTCTGTATCATATAGGGAAAGTATGTTCGTCTGTTTACTGATTCGTTGTCCAAAGTGTACCATTTGCCGATTCGGTTTGTCATGCGAGGAGTTGATCGGTTCGTGTTGTCATTCATTCATACGGCGGACGTCCATCTGGACGCGCCTTTACATATGCTGGCGGATCTTTACGAGCTTCGGCAGGACGATTTTCGCCGCACCCTGCAAACGATTCGCGATCTGGTTGCAGAAAAGCAGGCCGACTTTTGGCTGATTGCCGGAGATTTGCTGGAATATCACGGGGGCAGGCGCTCCACGGCCATGTTTTTGCGCGACCTGTTTGCGAGCATCGCCCCGATCCCGGTCTGCATCGCGCCGGGAAACCACGATCCGTGGCGGCCGGATTCGTTTTACCAGACGTTGGAGTGGCCGGGCAACGTGTACTGGTTTACGCCGGAGTGGGGCGCTTTTGAGTTTCCGGAAAAGTCATGCGTCGTCTACGGCTGGGGATTTGGGCAGCCGCATGTCTACGAGTCGCCGCTCGCCTCTTTTCCAGGCAAGCTGGACGGCTATCGGCACCACCTGATGGTGCTTCATGCCAGCGTCCTGAACAGGGCAGGGGACGAGCACCAGCCGTACGCTCCGGTTACGTTGCAGGAGCTGGTCGAAACCGGAATGGATTACGTGGCGCTCGGCCATATTCACAAGCCGGAGCAATTTGTGCACCCGCAAACAAGGCAGCCGCTCGCCGCCTATCCCGGCTCGCCGGAAGGGCTGACGAGCAAGGAAGCGGGAGAGCGCTCTGTGCTGTACGGCGAGCTGGATGACGCCGGGAGGTTGACGCTGCAGGCGCTTCCGGTCTGCCAGCGCCAGGTTCACAAAGTGACGATTCACGCCGCCGGGGCGGAAACGACCGAGCAGCTCGTCGAGGTGATGAACGCGCAGCTTGCGGAAATCGCCAGCACGGATCTTGTGTACGTGACCTTGACCGGAGAGCGGGCCGCTCATTTTGTGCCGGCGATTTCCGTCTTGGAGCAGCGCTTTTCGCGATTTTTTTCACTGGCGATCACAGACGAGACGTGGCCTGACATCGACGCAGACAAGCTGGTGGCAGAAGGCGGCGTATGGGGCAAATGGCTCGCCAAGCTGGCGGAGGCCGAGGCGAGCGCCAGAAACGACGAAGAGCGCGAAATTGCCCGGCTGGCGAGGCAGGAGGCGCTCGCGCGGATTGGGGGGAGCATGCGTTGAGGATCGAGGAAATATCGCTTACGGGGTTTGGAAAATGGCAAGGAGCTGACTTTCGCTTCGCTCCCGGACTGAACCTGTTTTACGCTCCCAACGAAGCGGGGAAGTCGACGCTGTTGCAAGCCATTTTCGCCGCCCTGTACGGGATGAAGCGCGATTACGTCAAAACGGCGCGCTATTTGCCTGCCTATGAAAAATACCGCCCCTGGCACCAGGGGGACTACGAGACGATCGTCACCTATCAGCTCGGGGGCAAGACATACCGCTTGCACCGGACGCTGGCGAAAGAAAGGGAGCAGGCACGCCTGTTTCTCGACCCGGAGTGGACGGAGCTGACAGACGTGTACATGGAGGATCGGCGCAAGGAGCGGAACTTTCTGGAAAAGCATCTGGGGCTTACCCGCAGCCTGTTTACGGATTTGACCTGGATCAGACGGGAGCCGCTGGAAGCTGCCGAGCATCTCATGCCTGCTTTTGCAGATGCACAGGAGGCAAGCCCGCACGTCCACGCCGTTTTGGCGGAGCTGGACCGGGAGCTTGTAAGCATCGGCAAAAAGGAGCGGGCGGAAAACACGCTGTTGGGCAAAGCGGCGTCGCGCGCAGCGAGCAAGGAGCAGGAGCTGGCTCACGCCGAAGCGGCATGGCGCCTGATCCGGCAACTGACGCAATCGATCCAGCTCTGGGAGGAGGAGCGCGAAAGACTCGAACAGCGGCGCATCCGGCTGCGGGAACGTATGCAGAAGTGGCAGGAGCAGGACCAGCTTTGGCAAGAAAGCTGGCAGCGAAGCTATTCGCCCATCGACGCGCAAGATTGGCAATGGTGGCTTGCGCGGGCTGCGAGCGAAGAGGAGCGGCAACTGCACGAAAAAGCGCGCAGCTCGATCATGGCATGGGACGAGCAGACGCCAGACGGTGCGCAGGGAACAGCGGCGAGTCAAGCGCTGGGCGAACTGGAAGCGGATTACGAGCGCGGCACTTCGCTGCGCAAAGCGCGGGAGCAGCGGCATATGCGGCTGGCCGAGCTGGCTGTGCTTGCCCTGTCCACCGGGACGCGCAGCCAGGCGCGGACGCAGCGGCAAGGGAATCGGGCCAAGCGCAAAAAGGGAGCCGTACGCCTGTGGGGCGGCGCTGGGCTATTTGCTATCCTCGGCGCCGTCGGCCTGGCGACGGGGCATCCCGTCCTTGGCGGCAGTTCGCTCGGCTTGAGCTTGCTGTTGCTCGCACTCGGGATTTTCGTGCTGCGGGCAAAAGGGAGCGGACATGCTGTTGCGCCTGTTGCCGCCAGCGAGCAGTTGCAAGAAAGCGAGCGGCTGCAGCAGGAGATCGCCGCCATCGACGCTGAATGGGCGTCCCTTTTGGAGCGCTGGGATGTTCGGGATTGGGATACTTTTCTGGCAAAAAGGGAAGAGCTACAAAGAAGCGCGCAGGAGCAGCGGGCCGTCCGGCTGGAGAGCGATCTGGCCAAAGCAAAGCGGGAGGAAATGCTGCAAGCCGACTGGGGCGAGGCGGTGCGAGCGATTTTGCGGCAGGAAAAGCGGCAGCGCGAGGAAGCAGAGAGCGACTGTCTGGCGCAGTTGTCCCGGATGGAGGACGAGCTGCAAGAGCTGCGGGAAAAAATCGCCCGCGCCTACGGAGAGATGGCCGCCCATGAAGGCGTGTCCGTAGCGAGAGCCAGAGACGAATACGAAGAGGCTGCTATTGCGCTGCGTCGGTTGTTGCAGCGCCGGGACGCCCTCCAGCTTGCGCGGGATGCGTTGCAGGAGGCGCAAGGCGAATGGAAGCGCGACGTTTCCCCGGATGTGAACCGGACGGCTTCCGAGGTGATGGCGCAAATTACGGGGGGAGCCTACCGCGACGTGCGGCTCGACCCGACAGAGGGCTTCGCGGTGCGGCTGCTGGAGCCGACGCGCAACCTGATCGTCAGCCACGAGCAATGCTCCACGGGAACGGCCGATCAGCTCTACCTGGCGCAGCGGCTCGCCCTGCTGCAGCACATAAGCAAACGGACAGAGCCGTTGCCGCTGTTTCTGGACGACCATTTTGTCCACTACGATGACGAGCGCCTGCAGCGGACGCTGGCGTACATCGCCAAGCTGGCGGAGCAGCATCAGGTCTTTCTGTTTACTTGCCACGAACGGGAGCAGCGCTTGCTTGCGCCGCTCTTGCGCGGATCGGATTGGCACAAGGCGCATCAGCTCGGGTAATTGTTACCTGACTTGTGAAAGAGGTTGCCCCTTGTAATTCCAACCTCTATAATGGAGTTTGATTATGTCTCGTACCAAGATACATGAGGAGTGGGCCCTATGACGCAACGCAAGCCGGAGTGGCTCAAGATCAACCTTGTTTCAGGACCAGAACTCGCCAGCTTCAAAGAGCTGAAGCAAACCATGCGCAGCAAGACACTACATACCGTTTGCGAAGAAGCAAAATGTCCCAACATTCATGAGTGCTGGGCCAGCGGTACAGCTACGTTCATGATTTTGGGTGATATATGTACCCGTGCCTGTCGGTTTTGTGCCGTAAAAACCGGATTGCCGACAGAGCTTGATGTGGCCGAGCCGGAACGCGTGGCAGAAGCTGCCGAGCAAATGCGTTTGCGGCACGTCGTCGTCACCTCCGTTGCCCGTGATGATCTGAAAGACGGAGGCGCGCAAATTTTTGCGGAGACGATTCGGGCGATTCGCCGCCGTCTGCCGTTTGCCTCTGTGGAAGTGCTGATTCCGGACTTCCAAGGGAATTGGGATGCGCTCAAGCTTGTGATGGACGCGAAGCCGGACGTGCTGAACCACAATATTGAGGCAGTGCGCCGCCTGTCTGACCGCGTGCGGGCACGCGCCAAGTACGACCGGACGCTGGAGCTGCTGAAAAAGGCGAAGGAATTCCAGCCGAACATTCCGACGAAGTCCAGCCTGATGATCGGAGTCGGGGAGACGCTTGAAGAAGTGATCGAAACCATGGACGATTTGCGTTCCGTGGATGTCAACATCATGACGATCGGCCAGTACCTGCAGCCGACGAAAAAGCATCTGAAGGTCGAGCACTACTACCATCCGGACGAATTTGCCCGCCTGAAGGAAGAAGGCATGAAGCGCGGTTTCAGCCACGTGGAAGCAGGGCCGCTCGTGCGCAGCTCGTACCACGCACACGAACAGGCGAATGCCGCGAAGGAAACGATTGCCAAGGAGGCCTTGCCACAGGCGCAAGGTCAGTAATAAGAAGAAAAACCCCCTCATTGCATGCGAAAAGGAATCGCTGCAAAAGGGGGTTCTTCTCTATACAGGGGAGATTCGCCTTAGCGACTGGTTGTACCCATTTTCGCTTTTTGAGTCGCATTCGCGTTCTTTTGAGTGTTCATGCTTTTTGCTTGCTCGCCGTCTGTTACGCCGCCCATGCGCTTGATGAGCGTATCGATGCTCGCAGCATCCTCGGTACGCGCTGTATGCACATTGCTGGAACGGCTGGCGACACGGACAATTTCCTGAATGTCATTCGGGTTGTCCGTCACATACACCTTGTAATAGCGTGGCGAGATCGACTGCGCATTCATTTTCGCCTGGTTTTTGGCTGTGCGCGGGTCTACTCCCTGGGTGTTCAGACCGACGAAAATTTCTTCATCCGTCACCAGGACAGTAGAACGCTGAACGCCAGGGCAGCTCGTGGTGACGTTGCCGACTGCTTGCGCCAGAGCGTCGCGGTCTACGTAGACGTTTTGGGCGCCAGCGGTCTTCATGCCTGCCCGGTTTGTCTGGACGTAGCCCATTTTCGGCATGCCGGTTTGCATGATGCCGGCTCCTGCGCGATTCCAGGCCCGCTTTTGATAAATGGAATGGTTCATTCCATTCGGCGTGCCCAACACTCCGTCGTTATGGTCGGTAAAGGCGTTGTAAGGTCGCATGCCACTGGTGTAGGCGTTGTAGTTGTTGACGTTCGCCCGTGGATACGTCCCATTCGGGTACAGGCCGTTATCGACGCCCGGCGTGTTGTTCAGACCGACACCGTTGCGGACGTGCAGTCCGTCAAAGTTTGCGGAGCGCACGCCGTCGTAGTTGCGGACATGCAGCCCGTCAACGTTTGTGACGTGAGGAGCGGTCTGGTTTGGATGCGTGTAGTTCGGCGCAGCGTTGTTCGCACATGCGGAAGCCAAGAGAGCAATGCCTGCAATCGCAGGATACAACCATGTCTTTTTCAATGGTAACACCCCCTACACGATAGAATGTCCAGGGGGCTTGCGCAGTTTTCGTGGGAATTTTATCTCTTGCTGTTTGAAATGTGATAAGATGGACGAAAGTACACAAGTGTAAGGAGGAAGCGGACTTGATTCGCACGCAAGCCGGTACTTATGAAGTCATGGAAGAAAATCGCGACGGCTGGAATCCGGAAGCATTCAGGGAGCGTTACAGCGATATCCTCGACAAATACGATTACATCGTCGGAGACTGGGGCTATGGACAGCTTCGTTTGCGGGGATTTTATACAGATTCCAACCGCAAAGTACCGTTCGAGCAGCGGATCGCCGCTTTGGATGAGTACCTGCACGAGTTTTGCAACTTTGGTTGCCCGTACTTTGTCTTGCGCAAAGTAAAAGCGGCGGTCGGCAACAACGGCCCGGAACAGGACGGCCAGGACGAGAATCAGGATAACATTCTCGATATCCGCCAGGACGCATCCCGTGGCGACAATTCTCCGCTGATTGTCGAGCGCAAGGAGCGGCGCCGTTTTCATCCGCGCCAAAACAGGCAGGAGCGCCAGGAACGAAACAACGGAGGCGCCAACGAGCGGTCCGGAGGCCGCAATGAGCGCTCGGACAAGCCGAAGTTTCACAAGGATAAGCCGGAGAAAAACGGCAAGGACTCGTCCTCGCGGGAGAAGCGCCCGAACCAGTCGCGTCCCAATCGCGAGCGCGACAAAGTTCCAACCGGACAAGGCCAAAGCACGCCGAGGCGTGACACATAAGGAAGACAAACAAAAAAGAAGCTGGGAAAAACAACGCGTTTTTCTCCGGCTTCTTTTTCATTTGAGGAAAGCGGCTTTGTTTTTTTGATTCGTAGACTGAACAAATCTTGCAAAACGCCAGTCGTTTTATGTAAAATATTTACACGCATATGCTCGTTTTTGTAAAATGTAGTAAAATTTGTATATTCGTGCGAAGAAGGGGGGAGGAAATATGGGGGAATGTAAGACCATGATATTTTACGTTGTCTGGTTTTAGCCACTATCATGAAGAATGACAGCGATTTCATTCGTTGTGTGACACTATTCGAAGCTTTCCGACCACACGCAACAGATCAACAAAAAACGGAATACAAGCAAATCATGGAGGGGATACGAAATGAAGAAGTCGATTTTGCTAGCAATCGTTTTAGTTTTGGGACTGTATAGTAGCGTTACGAGTGGACAAGCACCAATCCCAAAAGGAACCGTTATCCAATATGAACACGGTGTTGGCGGGTAAACGCGGATAAACATGGAGAAAAATCATCCTCAAAAGAGGATGATTTTTTTTACTATTCAAATTTTTTCAACCGCCAACTTTCTGAATGTCGATGTATAGTTATAAATGTAGCTCTTCACCATTAAACGTGCTTGATCTTCCTCTAGCGTAGTTTTTCACTTTTTTATATGGCTGGTTTACACTCC
>NZ_JBYTBG010000056.1:0-24148 GCF_058788915.1 Brevibacillus sp. FW301-21C12A | reverse complement strand
TGTTGCCTTCCCCCTGTTCACATATAGTGTACTAAATTACACTCCATGTGTCCAAGTTTCCTAAGGGGCTATTGAGGTTCATCTTCAACTACTCCAATTGTTTTTTGGTGGCGAGCGTTCATTATTTTTTCTTTATTCAAGTAGACTCACTCCATCATTGACCCCTTATTTAAGAAATACACTTAGCAATGCATAGATTAATGCTCCAAGAACAGCCGTTATGGGAATCGTTAGGTATTTAACAATCCGTTGTAATTGTTCTGGATCCATAATGATTCACCTTTAGGTTTATTGCCTTGCCAATGGTTTTTGAAAGTATTTCTTCTGGAACCATAGAGCAACATTCACTAATGCAATCATTACAGGCACTTCTACAAGAGGACCGATAACAGCGGCAAAAGCGGCTCCCGAATGTATTCCAAAAACACCGACTGCAACTGCAATAGCTAATTCAAAGTTGTTACTTGCGGCTGTAAAAGCAAGGGTTGACGTTACAGGATAATTCGCTCCTGCCTTTTTACCCATTAAGAAGGAAACCAAAAACATCACTACAAAGTAAATCAACAACGGAATTGCGATACGTACCACATCTAGAGGTAATGCAACAATCATTTCACCTTTCAAAGAGAACATCACAACAATCGTGAAAAGTAATGCGATTAACGTAATAGGGCTGATTTTAGGGATAAACACCTTTTCATACCACTGACGACCTTTGGATTTTACTAACGTGTAACGAGTAATCATTCCTGCAAGGAATGGAATACCTAAGTAAACAAAAACACTTTTTGCAACTTCTGCAATGGTAATGTCAACAACCATCCCCTGCAGCCCAAACCAACCTGGCATAACAGTGATGAAAAAATAGGTGTAAACGGAATAAAACAATACTTGGAAGATAGAATTGAATGCAACCAGACCAGCTGCGTATTCAGTGTCTCCCTTACAAAGGTCATTCCACACAATAACCATCGCAATACAACGAGCCAAACCTATCATTATAAGTCCAACCATATACTCTGGATAACCTTGCAAAAAGACGATTGCTAAAACAAACATCAGGACTGGACCAATAATCCAGTTTTGGACAAGAGAAAGCCCCAATACTTTCGTGTCTTTGAACACCCTACCTAATTCTTCATAACGCACCTTTGCTAGTGGTGGGTACATCATAAGGATTAAACCAATCGCAATGGGAATCGAAGTTGTACCTACCTGATATTGATTCAGGACACCTACCAGGTTGGGGAAAAAGAAACTCGCCCCAATTCCAATAGCCATAGCAACAAAAATCCATAAAGTAAGATAGCGGTCTAAAAAAGATAACCTTTTTCCAACTTTTTCACTCACGTTTTTGGCTCCTTTCCTAATCACATTTCACCAACAAACCTTGTTTATCCAGTTCTTCAATTTCTGTGGAGAAATCAGGCAAATGGTTTAGTCCATAGCCAATTTCCTCCAACTTTTTGCGGTTTAAGGAATAAAATACCCATTGTCCTCTTCGATTTTCAGTCACCAAGCCAGATGTTTTAAGCCGATTCAAATGTTTGGATACAGCTGGCTGAGAGATGTTGAAAATAGGTATTAACTCGCAAACGCAAAAATCACGGAGATTTAATAAGGCAATTATTTTCAACCTTGTCGGGTCTCCAAGAGCTTTTAAACAGTCTGCTAACTGATGAATATCCACTCTGCATTCCTCCCCTCAAACATAATAGTAATATAACGATATGGTTATTTCAATACGAAAGGATGCCTTTACATAATCTTTACAATGAGTATCATTAGCAATGATCATTAATTTTATTCCTTTTCTCACAAGCTTAGTGCCACCGTGGTGCTTTCTTCTTTTTGAGTTAAGGGTTTTTTATCCCTTCTAACTTTTTAAAGGCTTTGACGGGGTAATTCTATTGTTTCGGTTCGTTATTGGCTTTTACCTAATCTTTTCTGTTTTAACTCTGCATTAATTGATTTTCTGTTTTCCCAAACATACCTTACAGGGTCGTCAATATGACTCTCCGATTTATCTGTCCAATTCTGTCCATATGAATAGTTGTAAAACTCCTTATCTGAACCAAATATTAATTCTGTTTTTCCACCAGCGTAAATGTTCAAGTCTTTAAATGTAAATTTGTATTTTCTATCATTTGGGTCAACACTAGCATATTTTTTGAAATCATCAATAAACTGTTTTGCATCTATAAGGGTTCTGATTACCATCTCAATAAGTCTCCTTTCTGTCGTTGGGATAGTCTTGTTACTTAAACAATGGTACGGACATTATATATTGCTATTTTGGCTTGTCAAATTTGACGTATGGTGCAATTAATTGATTTTCACAATAGGAATTGTCCATCTTAACAAAAAAACGCCCCAGAAAGCCTTATAGGAGTTCTGGAGCGTTTTTGAATTAGCAACGCTTCATATGTTGTTTCTTCATTAACCAGCCAATAGTCTGTTAAGGAATATTCTGTCTACCTCTAACTCTACTTTCTGGTTTACCACTATTTGTGATACGGTTCCCCCCGACTAATCCGAAACCCCCGATAAACCTGCTCCAACAACACCAACCGCACCAACTGATGCGGAAACGTCATCTTCGAAAAAGACAACAGCGCATCCGCTCGCTTCAGCACCGTGTCTGCCAGCCCGAGCGATCCGCCGATCACGAACGCCACCTGGCTGCGCCCGTGCAGCGCCAGCCTGTCCAGTTCTGCCGACAGCTTTTCCGACGACCACATCTGCCCCTCGATCGCCAGTGCGATCACATACTGGTCCTGTTTGATCTGCGCGAGGATGCGCTCGCCTTCCTTGCGCTTTACCTGCTCCATTTCGGCCGCGCTCATTTCTTCCGGGGCTTTTTCGTCGTTGACCTCGATTACTTGCAGTTTGCAGTAGGCAGACAGGCGCTTGCTGTACTCGTCGATGCCCTCGCGCAAATACTTTTCTTTCAGCTTGCCTACGGTGATAATCGAAATTTGCACGTTCGTCTACATTCCTTTCTCTTTCAAAAGCGCAATCTGGCCTGGCTCGCCGCATACCCGGCAGCGCTTGTCGGCTGCGCTGTCGTCGATCGCCTGTGCCGGATACGTGTCCGGTGCCGTCTCGAAGTCGTTCACGTAGTCATCCAGTTCCTGCTCCAGATGCTCCATGCAGGAAAAACGCACCGGATATCCCGCTTGCAGCTCCACTTCCTTGCCCTCTATGCGAATGCTTTCCATCATCTTGTCCATCTCCATTGCCTCTTTTCCGCGCATTTTCATGTCGCTTCTTATTCTACCCCAGAACGACAGCAAAACAAATCCATGACCTGCTGATTTGCTGCTCCGAACTAAGCTAAGCTGACACTTCACCCCAGTTTCCACACAAAAAAAAGAAAGCGCCGATCTCAGCTCGACGCTCTACAAAGAAGGGATCTATTTTACAAATAGATAGAGGGGGGAACTACTTATATGCAAACGGGACAAAATCGTCCCGGAATTGCTGCCAGTTGGTTGCTGGCGAGACACTCCGGTTTGACAACAGGCTTCCAGAAGACTTCTGCCTTCCGTCTTTCACCAGCCACCAGAACGCCGCCAAGCTCGATCTTTACTCACGGAGCGGACTTGCATTCACAGCCCTTATTCATGCTTCATGCCATGCCATGTCCGCATCTCCATCTATGGAAACTCTATGAAAGGAAGCGCAACGCCATAGCAACAACGCAACGCTTGCCATCCATAAGCTTAATCGACCACAAAAGCCTTACTGTTGTTACTCACAATATCACGTCAACTCATCACTGCGGTGTTTTCGTCAGCTTGACAGTAGCCGTCTTCTTGAAGCCGTCACGGTAGTACGTAATCACAACCGTGTCGCCCGGCTTTTTGTTCAAGGTCAGGAACTTGCGCAGTTGAGCGCCGTTGGCAATGTCCTTGTTGTCCATTTTGACGATGACGTCGTATTGTCTCAGGCCGACTTCGCCCGCTGGGGAGAATTTGCCGACTTCGCCTTGGATGACGACCCCTGCTTTTACTTCATCCGGCAGGTTCAAGGTTTCTTTCCAATGCACGCGCGGCACGTTGGTCAGGTCGAATGGCTGTACGCCGAGGTAAGCGCGTTCCAGCTTGCCTTTTTCCATCAACTCGCTGACGATGACTTTCACGTCATTGATCGGCAGGGCAAAACCAAGACCTTCTACACCGGCTTTGGAGATTTTCAGCGTATTGATCCCGATGACCTGTCCTTGAATGTTGACGAGCGCGCCACCGCTGTTGCCCGGGTTGATCGCTGCGTCCGTTTGCAAAACATCCAGTTCCCAGTCGTCCTGGCCGTCTTCGTTAAAGTCCATCGGCATGGAGCGCTCCAGAGAACTGATGATGCCCTGTGTCACCGTGCGGGAAAACTTCATGCCCAGAGGGTTCCCGATGGCGATCGCCGGCTCGCCTACTTGCAGCGTGGAGGAGTCCCCCAGCTCGGCAACGGCGGTTACCTTGGAGCCGTCGATTTCCAGGACGGCGAGGTCGGCGTACGGGTCAGCACCCAGAACCTTCGCGTCCACCTTTTCCCCTGTCGGCAAGGCGATTTCCAGCTTCTGCGCCTGGTCGATGACGTGGTAGTTGGTGATGATGTGGGCTTTGCCGCCCTTTTTCTCGAAAATGACGCCAGAACCTTCACCCTGCTCGACATCTTGCGTATTGCTGAACCAATTGCTGCGGGCACGGCCGATATTGATGACGCCGACAACCGCGTTCTCCACTTTTTTCACTGCGTTTACTGTACCGGTTTCTACCTTTACAGATACAGGCGTGGCAAACAGGTTGGCCGCGGGATTGCTCATGACGTTTGACGCTCCTGGCTTGACCATATTGATATATCCGGAGTTGGAGAGAGTCGGCAGCATGAGCAGGACGACCATTCCCCCAATCACCGCCGACGTTACGGACGTCAAGACAGTGCGACCGATAGAACCGCTTCGTTTTTTCCGCTCCACGTGAGTCAAATCATCGTAAAACCCCATGATTCACACTCTCCTTCTTCCTCTACTAATACTAGGGTTACAGGTTTTTCATTCTCCTATACCCCTGTGTCAGCCGATTGCATGTATGAGTTCGTTGCTGTCTGTTCCTTTTGACACCTTTAGTATACGTCCTGGTTTCGGCAAAATCGCGTGAGAAATATGGAAAGGTTGTGGAATGAAAAAAGCAAAAAGCCCTCGGAATATTTCACCGAGAGCGCGGATATGATAGATTAAAAGCTTTTTCTGACACCAGCTAAAAGAAAGGGTTGATAGAGTATGAAAGAAGTACAGCTCATCGCCAAGCTCGCCGATCTGCAGGAAACGGATTACCACAATACGCTTGTCCTGCATGCCCTGATCGACCTCCTCGTTGCAAAAGGACTGCTGACGCATGACGAGCTGACAGCCAAAGCAAAGGAGCTCGACAGCCAGCTCAGCTTTCAGCTCGATACGATGGCCAAGCTCTCCGATGCGATCAGCAGCCGCCAGACCCGGATCGAACCGCTCCTATAGCTCTTCCAGCTTGGTCGGGCGGTCCGGGTATGTATCGCGCAAATGCACGTCATCCCCGACGGTCAGCCCCTTTTCTTCCAAAATGTTTTTCACCGTCAGTCGGGCCAGGTCGATCATGTTGTTTTCCTTGCTCAAATGGGCCAAATACACGCGCTCTGCTCCGCCCGTCAAACACTCGGTCAAAGCGTCGCCTGCCGCCTCGTTCGACAAGTGGCCCACGTCGCTTAAAATGCGCCGTTTAATGCTCCACGGATACTGCGACATACGCAGCAGCTCGACATCGTGATTGGACTCGAATACATACGCGTCCGCACCGCGAATCGTCTCCTTGATCCGGTCGCTGACATAGCCCAGGTCTGTTGCCACACTGAGCTTTTTCTTGCCGTGATAAAAGCAAAAGCCCATCGGCTCCGCCGCATCGTGCGAGATGCCGAACGACTCGATGCCCAAGTCCTCCAGCTCCCGCTTCTCCCCTACGGCAAACAGGCGCTTTTGCTCTTCCTTGATCGCGCCAATCTGTCCGTTCAGCTCCGCCCACGTTTTTTCATTGGCGTAAATCGGCAAATCGTATCGCCGCGCCATGACGCCGACCCCTTTAATATGGTCGACGTGCTCGTGGGTGACGAGGATCGCGCTCAAGTCGGCAGGATTGACGCCGATTGTTTGCAGCGCGGCCTCTGCCTGCTTGCCTGTAATCCCCACATCGATCAGCACGGAAACACGGTCTGTCGCCACGTAGATGGCATTGCCTGTGCTCCCGCTTGCCAACACACTAAATCTCACCGAACATCCCTCTTCCCGTCGCTTTCCCTGGCTGTCTATTGTTCATCGCTGCGTGACCATCGCCCGCTCCAAAGCCCCGGTGAACGCGTTGACAAAATGCTGCTTGCCATCGTGGACGACCCGCCATACCGGAGCCAGCGCCTGAATATCCGCATCGTATGAACCGTAATAGCCCAGGCTTACATTCTCAATCCGTTCACCCGGCTGGATAATTTGCTTCTCGACCAGCGAGAGCAGCGCCTTGTAGCCGGAGATGACCTGCCGCCCGCCTTTTTGTTCCCGCACGTGGAAAAACGTTTGCCGATAGCCCAAAATCGCTCCGTTTTCCAAATACACTTCCAAAGGGGCGACGAAGATCGGCATTTTTTCGTGAACCTGCCAGTACAGCAGCCGTGATTGATTCGACTGGTACGAATCCGGCCCGTACTGCTCGGCGTACATCAGCCTTGGCCCGATCTGACGCAGCAGCTCATTCGGCGTCAGTTGGCCGCGAATCTGAATCGGCGGATCCAGCCTTGCCGCAAGCGACATTTTCTCCACCGTAGCCTGAATGCCAGGCAGCTCAAGCAAGTTAATCGGACTGATTCCGACGTATTCCGCATCGAGATAAGCCATCTCCGGAGTTTCTTGCGGAACCTCTGTGTCCAGGGCAATATTTTGCTGATTCAGATACAGCTCCATATTCCACTTTTCTCCCTGCGCCACTTCCTTGTCATTCCAGAGGCTGATGCGCGTCACGTACACCTGATAGAAAAGAAACAGATCGAGCAGAAGAAAGGCCCAGATCAGAATGGTCTTCGTTCTACTCCAATCCATGCGCCCCTCCTCCTCCCTGCTTCACTCGCGCGAGAATGTACAGATTCCCCTGATTCGCCAGCTCGACGATCCAGGTCGGAACCAGATCGACGTATCCGTCTCCTATGACCGTTTGATAGGCGAGGTAGGCATTTGTGATTTGTTCCGTATCGGCCAGCTTTTTGTCCCGGATCAGCTTGTACAGCTCCGGCCCCGACATGATCGTCTGCTCGTTGTTGCCGATGTATTTATCCAGATCGAGCAGGGAACGGCTCATCGTTACAACCTGTCCCGCTTCCGATGTAATCTGGATCGTATCAATCTGGATCGGCTCACTTGTGCTCACCAGAGGATACGCCCCGACATACTGGCGGAAGGTGATTAAATCTTTTTCATTGTAGCTTTTCTTGATTCGTTCAAAATGAAAATCGTCCAGCCAACCGAGATGCTTGTTGATAAACGTAACCGCACTCTGGACTTTTTCCTCGTCAGACAGCTCCTGCGCCCGCTGCTGGTAAGCTGGGTCTGTGAAGGTGATCGCCTGCTGCTCTGCCCTCAACTGGATGGATCTGCTGCCGTCTGTGAAAATGACTGTTTTGTCCCGCTCCATGATTTGTCTGACCAGCGACTGGTCGATAAAATACGCCTCCATCAGCCGCTCGTTGGTGACAGGCACATAGCTGTAGCGGAACTGCTGCATCCGCATCTGGTTTTTCGGCAAGTAATACATGCTCCAGATCGGCGTCGGGCCTTCGAGTACCGAATAAGTCCGCTCCGGCCTGACGACCTTCATGATTTGCTCCGGCATAGAACTGCCGGAAGCCAAGTACGACTCCCGCAAATCTTTTGGGCTGATCGAAGTACGCGAACGCATCATGCGACCTTCCTCTGTCGAGAGAAACAGCGCATAGACGACGTCCTCGTCTTTTTCGTAGTACAGCCACAAGCGGTCAATGCCCTTGATGCCGCTGTCATACTCGTCGCGAAACGTGACCAGTCGCGATACGATCGACAGCGGTACTGTACTGCGAAACCGGACCTCCAGCCCCAACTTTTCCCGGGCAATTTCCCCCCACTTTTCATTGGACAGCGCAAACGGGGAGAAATCGAGGAAAATCCATTTCGACATCTCGCTTACGATCAGGCTGTAAGGCGCATCTGTCGCTACTGCACGCGTATGGCGCTCTTCCCCGTAATGAAACACGACCGACTCCGGGGTCACCAATTGCTCCAGCGTCTTTTCCTTAACCGGTTTGGACTCTGTGTATTGTGCGGGCTCGATGAACTGCAAATTGGGCTGGTTCGACCACAGCATAGCTGTCAGGCAAAAGCTGGCCACGACCAGCAGGATCAGCAAGACGGTCTTGGCAGGCTCCAGCATCCGCTTCATCCCGCATTACCTCCTTGGGCAAATGGGACCCAGAACGTCACCGTCGTCCCCACGTTCCATTCGCTGGTAATCTCGATATCTGCGCCGTGAGCCTGAACCAGTTCGCGGGCGATAGCCAGTCCCAAACCTGTGCCGCCTTGTCCACGCGAGCGCGCTTTGTCTACCCGGTAAAACCGTTCAAAAATTCGCTTCAAATCACGGGCCGGTATCCCGATCCCTGTATCGCTAATCGAGATTTGCACCCGCTTCTGACTGCGGTTTTCTTTGGCGGACAGCACGACCGTGCCGCCTTGGGACGTATATTTGATCGCATTGGACAGCAAATTGTCCAGCACCTGGTTGATCGCATCCAAATCAATGTACACAGGCGGCAACTTGTTTGGCACATCAACAGTAAGCTGTACCTCCTGCTGCTCGCTGAACATGGAAAAGCGATCGGCCGCATAGCGCAAAAGCCGGCTGATGTCCGCCTCCTTGCAGTGCAGACGCACGCCCTGCGAATCGAAGCGGCTAAGCTGCAGCAAGTCATTGACCAGGCGAATCATCCGCTCTGTCTCGGACATGGTCACCTTCAAAAAGCGATTGGACAGCTCCGGCTCATCTACTGCACCGTCCAGCAAGGCTTCCACGTAGCTTTTGATCGTCGTCAGCGGAGTGCGCAGCTCATGCGAGACATTGGCGACAAACTCCCTGCGCTGCTGCTCCAGTCGCTGCTGCTCGGTTACATCCGCGACTACCGCGATGATCCCGCCCTTTTTTCCGCTGTCGTGCTGCAAAGGCGTAAACGTCACGCGCAAAATGACTTCTTCCTGATTCGGGAGGCGCATTTCAATAAACAGCGGCTCCTCCTGCGCGTACAAAGACATCTCTTCCTCGGGAGGCAGGCTGAGCAGATCGGCGAGCGTCCTTTTTTTTCGCAAAACATCGGCCATACGCACTTGCAGCATCTCTTCCGCTGCGCGGTTGAACAAAATAATCTGCCCGTTGCGATTGGCCGCGATCACGCCGTCCGTCATGTTGCTCAAAATACCCGCGAGCTTTTCCCGTTCTTCCTCCTGCTGCAAAATCGCTTCCTGCAGCCGCAGCGTCATGTGGTTAAAGGCCATTCCCAGTTGGCCGATCTCGTCGTCGCTGTACACCCGCACGCTGCTGTTGAAATCGCCGTCGGCAACGAGCCTTGCCTGTTTGGTCATTTCCTTGATCGGCTTGGTAATCGTTCGCGCGAGCACGACCCCCAGGCCCGCCGTAATGACGAGCGCAAACATCGTGCCCGTCGCCAAAATTCCGTTCATTTTACGAATCGTCGTGTAGGTGCCTTCCATCGAAGCCATCATGTAGACTGCGCCATAGACGATCTGGTCGCCTTTTACGGGCAGCACCAGCACCTTTACCCTTGCTCCGGTGCGCGGGTCAATCCGCATCGACTCACTGCGCGTTCCGAGCAAAGCTACTGTGACCTCCGGCTGCGAGGTGCGCTGACCAATCGTGCTCTTGTCCTCTGTCGTGCTGACCACTGTTCCGGTCTGGTCGATGACCTGCACATTGGCGCCGTTTATTTTCACCAGGTTGTTAATGAGGTTGTCGATGTCCTGGCGGTTTTGCTCCGCGCTCGGCTCCTTCCCGTCGCGCGGCCGCAGATCGCTCTCCAGCAAACTCGCCAAAAGGCTCGCCTGGGCATTGAGCGCCTCTGAAAAGTTATTGATGTAATAGCTCTCCACTTCCCTGGCAAAATAAGCGCCGATGAACTGCATGGCGAGCAGAATCAGCAGCATGTAGATGACGACCATTTTCCACTGGATCGTTTTGAACAGCCGCCTCATCATCCAGGCGTGCCTCCCACCCCGGGATTGCGCATGGTGTAGCCTAATCCGCGCCGCGTAATAATGTACTTCGGCTGGCTCGGGTCGTCCTCGATCTTTTCGCGCAAGCGGCGGATCGTGACGTCCACCGTCCGTACATCGCCAAAATAGTCGAAGCCCCACACCGACTGAAGCAAGTGCTCCCGCGTCAAAACTTGTCCCTGATGACGGGCCAAGTACATCAGCAGCTCAAACTCGCGGTGCGTCAGATCCAGCGGTTCTCCCGCCTTCTCCACCGTGTACGAGTTCAAATCAATTTCCAGCTCGTGCACACGCAGCAGATGCTGGCTGTCTTTTTCCTCGGCTCTTGGGCGGTGGCGGCGCAAATGCGCTTTGACCCGCGCCACCAGCTCACGGGTACTGAAAGGCTTGGTCACGTAATCATCCGCTCCCAGCTCCAGCCCCAGCACTTTATCCAGCTCCGAGTCCTTTGCCGTCAGCATGATGATCGGCACGTCGTGCGTTTGCCGGACAGCCCGACAGACGTCCATTCCGTCCCTGCCCGGCAGCATGACATCGAGCAAAATCAAATCCGGCCGCTCATCCTGAACGACAACAAGCGCTTCGTCGCCATCGTAGGCGCACACGACCTGATACCCTTCTTTTTCAAACGTGAACTTCAATATATCTGCAATCGGCTTTTCATCGTCTACCACGAGGAGTTTTGCCATCCCGCTCCCTCCTTTTCTCTATAAGGATTCCACTTCGAACATCGCTATTCCTCTACAATACACCATGTCCACCCGGCATAGAAGCCCCTGCCAGCCACTCCCTGCCTTTCGCATCGTCAAAGTGCCGACATAGCAAAAAGGGCTCCTCCAAAGAGTCGCCCTTTTCTATCCAAAAATTACATGTCTATTTTAAGAAACGCATCGGGTTCTGAACTCGTCCATTTTGATGAACCTCAAAATGGAGATGGACACCGGTAGAGTCTCCGGTCGAACCTTTTACGCCAATTTTCTTCCCTTGTTCAACTACATCGCCGACCTTCACGCTGATCGTGCTCAAGTGGCCATACAGCGTTTCCATCCCGTTTCCATGGTCGATGATGATCGCTTTTCCGTAATCGCCGTCCCAGCCCGCGAATTTGACGCGGCCGTTGTCTGCCGCCATGACAGACCCTGATCCGGCAATGTCGATTCCTTTGTGCAGTCGGCCCCAGCGAGAGCCGAATCCGCTGCTGATATATCCGCTTGCAGGCCAGCTCAGACGGCCTGTCCCACGCGAAGGAATAACCTTTGTTCCGCGCTCCATGATTTTTGCGACTGGCTGTGCAATGACTTCTTGTTTGACAACCTTGCGCTCGACAACTTGTCCATTTTCTTTCACGACTTCATACTGAACGAGCTTCGTACCGTTTTTGCCTTCTTGAACAACTTTTGTTTCCCCTTTGGGAAGCTTGTCATTGTTGTTGATCTGGGTAGGGAATGCAATGACTTCTTGCTGCGAAACGTCTTCCTTCACCCGTACCGTAACCAACGGGCGAATCGCTGTGACGTTGATTTCCTGTCCTAGCTGCAAAAGCGTGTTTTCCGTAATGCCAGGGTTATTGGCATAAATGTCTTTTGTGGTAATTCCGTACTTTTTGGCAATACAGCCGATGCAATCGCCCTCAACTACCGTGTGCTTCAGTTCCTTGAAGGTGCCCTTGACCAAAAGCTCTTCGACTTTTTCGGCAGGCAAAATTTGAGCTGCAGGTACTGTTTCCGTCTGCAACTCTACGTTTTCTTTGAAAGTCACTTCTTTTACCGGGGTTGCCTTCATCTCCGCCATGGACGCCGCCGCTACTGCGGCTTTTTTGCCAGTGAGAATAGGCACGCCGGAATATTTTTGCTTCACTTCGGCCAGCACTTCTTCAGCCGATTGCTGATCGGGCAAGTAGCCGACCACTTTGCCGTCGATCACCAGCTTCACTGCCTGAACCTTGATGTCTGCCACGGAAGCCAGCGCTTTGACTGCGGCATCGTTGTCAAAAGGAGCCTTGAACTGGCGCTCTTCCTTGAAGGTGATGTAATCCGCCAGCGTCAGATTCAGCCCTTTTTTGGCTTTTTCTTCTGCCAGCTTTGCTGCCGTCCAATCCTGAATGACCTTAGGATCGTTCACCACACCGATTTCCTGTCCGTTTACGATGACGTGATAGACCGATGTGACATTGCTCGTATAGTAATATTGCGCCGAAGCTCCGGCGGCCACCGTCACCAGCAATCCCGCTGCGATGGAAACCGTTTGCTTTTTATGTCCCTGGATGTACGAGCTTGTACGTTTCATTGCACGTTTCGCCAGATCGCTGCAATCCCGAACGATGCGTTCGGACCGTTCCTGCAGCTTGGCCTTCCACTCAGACCATTGCATAACTTGTCCCTCCTGAAAACAGATACAGCTATCTCGTTCCATTTCCTGAAAATTTTAAATATACCGACTAGGTCATATATCCCAATATTTAGTTACCAATTATCTGCCAAAATGCCTAAAGAAACCAACTATGTCGACTTTACCATAAATTTCACGACAACATCAAGTGTAAATTGCTGTCGAATAAAAAATATGACGAAGCGTCACCATATGGACATACAATTGGGGGTTTTTTTCATTACTGGGAGGCTGATTACGTGAAAGAACGCAACATTTTGGCTGGATTCCATACCGAGGATGAGGCGAAACAGGCAGAAAATGCGCTTCGACAAGCCGGCTTTACGACCATTCAAATCGACAAAATCGGCCAATTTCCAGGGGACGGATTAGAACAGATCACCACCCCGCTCTCCGGCGATTTTCCGGGGGTAGGGGTGCTGACACTGGCTGGCGATTTTCCAAGCGGGCCGGATGCACGCATCCTGGCAGCGGCGAATCCGGATGCCAGCGGGCTGTCCGATCGCGGTGACGATAATCTGACCCGTACGGTGCTGCTGACTGCAGTCGTTGCGGAAGAACGGGGGGACGAAGCGATCGCCATCATCCGCTCTCATGGCGGCCTGATCTGAAATGTGAAACACAATAAACAGCCATCTTTCCCTTTTTGGAGGAAAGATGGCTTATTTCGTCTCAGGCATCCAGGCTTACACCTCTTGCATTGATGTCACGTCTTTCAGGGCGAGTCTGCGAATCGTCGTTTTCTCTGCGTCGTTTTGCTGCTTGTAAGTGGTGATGAAGCAAAGGTAACCGTTGTTGAAATGAGTCATGGTCCCCTTGATAACGACGCCGTTAATCATTTTCACCTGTACGTTTTTCCCCAGCAGCTTCTTGGCTTTTTGGTCAAACCCCATCATCACGATCACCTCTCCATTTCTCCTTATGTCTAACCTTATGCCCAGAGGGTGCCGTTTCTTGTCTGTCCGTAAAAAAAGGAAAAGCTGCCGAATTATCGACAGCTTTTTTCATACGGCTTGCCCATGAAAATGGTCAGGCCGACTTTTCTGCTACGACGTTGGAACTAGGCTTATCCCCAGATGCCGCGCACAACAACGGTTTGCTCGCGATCTGGCCCTACGGAGAAGATCGACATTGGGATACCTGTCAGTTGTGTGATGCGCTCGATGTAGTGGCGAGCGTTTTCTGGCAGGTCGTTCAGATTGCGAACACCGGTGATGTCCTCGGTCCAGCCTGGCAGTTCTTCGTAAACAGGCTCGCATTTTGCCAGCAGGTTGAGGTTTGCCGGGAACGATTCAATGATTTCGCCATTGTATTTATACGCTGTGCAAATGCGCAGAGTCTCAACACCAGAGAGCGTATCCAGCTTGGTGATAGCCAGACCAGTGATACCGCTCACGCGACGGGCATGACGAACGACTACGCTGTCAAACCAGCCTACGCGGCGGGCACGGCCGGTTGTCGTACCGTACTCGAAGCCAACCTCGCGGATGTGATCGCCAGTAGCGTCAGTCAGCTCAGTCAGGAACGGACCGTCACCTACGCGAGTGGTGTACGCCTTCGCTACACCGATTACTTGATTGATTTTGGTTGGTCCCACGCCGGAACCGATAGTCACGCCACCCGCAATCGGGTTGGAGGAGGTGACATAAGGATACGTCCCTTGGTCGATGTCGAGCAGTACGCCTTGGGCCCCTTCAAAAAGAACACGGTTTCCGTTGTCAATCGCATCGTTGAGCACAACAGATGTGTCGGTTACGTATGGACGAATGATTTCTGCCAGAGCGAGGTACTCATCCAGCACTTCTTGCAGGTCAAAGCCAGTCGTATTGTACATTTTCTCCAGCAGCATGTTTTTCTCTGCCAGGTTGCGTTCCAGCTTGCGGGCAAACTCATCGCGATCCAATAGATCGGCAATGCGGATGCCGATGCGAGCTGCTTTGTCCATGTATGCCGGGCCGATCCCTTTGCGGGTCGTACCGATTTTATTTGCACCGCGGCTGTCTTCTTCCACGCCATCCAGCTTGATGTGGTACGGCATGATGACATGCGCGCGATCGCTGATTTTCAGATTGCTAGTGGAAAAACCGAAGCTGTGAATGTACTCCAGCTCTTTTACCAATGCCTTCGGATCGATTACCATACCGTTTCCGATTACGCAGGTCTTGTCAGTATAGAAAATTCCGGATGGAATCAGGTGCAGCTTATATTTGTTACCATCAAAAATAATGGTATGGCCGGCGTTGTTACCCCCTTGGTAACGTGCCACTACCTCTGCGCTTTCAGCCAAATAGTCTGTAATTTTACCTTTACCTTCATCGCCCCACTGGGTTCCGACGACAACGACTGTTGACATCGAAAAACACCTCCTGATATCATCATGTCCTTTTGGGCCTGAAACAATCTAAGTGTACTAAACCATTTCTTGCATGTCAACGGAAAATACGAACATTTAAATAGTGCAAAGATTATATGTTCGGCAATTCAAGCAAGAAAAAAAAGCCGGAATTGCTCCGGCTTTTTCTCCATTTGCTCTATTATCCAGCCTGATTTCGAAAGCGCTGATCCAAGCTTACGAATTTGTTAAATTCTTTGAGGAATGCCAGCTCTACCGTCCCGGTCGGGCCGTTTCGCTGTTTGGCGATGATGACCTCGATGACGTTTTTGTTTTCCGTTTCCTTGTCGTAGTAGTCATCACGGTACAGGAACGCAACGATATCGGCGTCCTGCTCGATCGAACCGGACTCGCGGATGTCGGACATCATCGGGCGCTTGTCCTGCCGCTGCTCTACGCCACGGCTCAACTGGGACAAAGCGATTACGGGAACATTCAGCTCACGGGCGATTCCTTTGAGCGTACGGGAGATTTCCGATACTTCCTGCTGGCGGTTGTCTCCCTTGCCGCGGCCGTGAATCAATTGCAGGTAGTCGATGAGAATCATGCCCAGGCCGCGTTCAGCCTGCAATCTGCGGCATTTTGCGCGAATGTCCTGCACGGTTACGCCTGGCGTATCATCAATAAAAATCGGTGCCTTCGCCAACGTACCAATCGCCATCGTCAGCTTCTGCCAGTCGTCTTCCTCCAGCGTACCGGAACGCATCCGCGAGGCGTCCAGATTGCCCTCGGCACAGATCATACGCTGTACCAACTGGGAAGCGCCCATCTCCAGAGAGAAGATGGCGACAGTCTCTCCAGCTCGTGCAGCGACGTTTTGCGCGACATTCAAGGCAAAAGCCGTCTTCCCGACAGAGGGACGGGCTGCCAGAATGATGAGGTCGCTGCGCTGAAATCCGGCTGTCATTTTATCCAAATCGGTATATCCGGAAGGAATCCCGGTAATGTCTCCACGCCGTTGACTCAAAAACTCGATCCGTTCATACGTTTCCAGAAGCGCGTCACGGATTGGTGTAAAACCGCCGCTGTTGCGGTTTTGCCCGATCTCCATGATGTACTTCTCGGCATCCGCAATGATCTCCGTTACGTCGTCCTCGCGGGAGTAACCGTCGTTCGCAATTTTTGTTGCCGTATGAATCAAGCGCCGTAGCAGCGCTTTTTCTTCTACAATTTTGGCGTAGTATTCGATATTGGCCGCGGTCGGAACCGAGCTGGCGATTTCGGTTAAATACGTGACGCCGCCGACTTCATCTAACAGCTTGTGGTCCTGCAGCTCAGCGGTTACGGTAACCAGATCGACTGGCTCGCCCTTTTCGTACAGGTCCACCATGGTTTGAAAGATGCGCTGATGCGCTGTCTTGTAAAAATCCTCCGGACGGAGAATCTCAATGGCCGTGATTAAAGCTTCCTTAGACAAGAACACGGCACCCAGCACTGATTGTTCCGCTTCCTTGTTCTGCGGCGGCACACGATCCAAAAACAGGTCGCTCACGTCACACCCTCCAGGATTGCGTCATTATTCTTCTACCACGTGAACTTTGAGTGTCGCAGTTACTTCGTTGTGCAGCTTGACTTTGATTTGCGTTACGCCAAGCGCGCGGATGGCGTCCATCTCCAGCTTGCGTTTGTCCAGCTTGATTTTGAACTGCTCTTCCAGCGCTTGTGCCACTTGTTTGCTCGAAATTGCGCCAAACAGTCGTCCGCCCTCGCCGGCTTTTCCTGTTACTTTTACTGTCAGCTCGCTCAGCTTCGCGCCCAGCGCTTGTGCTTCCAGCTTTTCCTGCTCCTTGCGCTTCTCTTCGCTGCGCTTTTGCGCATCCAGCGTTTTTATGTTGCTATCTGTAGCTTCCTTCGCCAGCTTGCGCGGCAGCAGGAAGTTGCGTACGTAGCCTTCAGACAGGTCTTTGATTTCGCCTTTTTTGCCTTGGCCTTTTACATCTTGAAGAAAAATGACTTTCATCATCGTTTCCCCCTTTTCAAATTGGCCTACACGACCGAATCAATCGCTTCTTTCAAACGTCGAGTCGCTTCCTTCACGGAAATGCCCTGAATTTGCGTGGCGGCTCCTGTCAGGTGTCCGCCACCGCCCAAGAGCTCCATGATCGCTTGCACGTTGATGTCGCCCAGAGAGCGTCCGCTAATCAGGATCGTATCGTCTCCCCGCTCGGCAATGACAAAAGATGCCTGGATGCCCGAGAGCGTAAGCAACTGCTCGGCCGCCTGGGCCACCTGGACTTGCGTGTAGTTCTCGGTAGGATCCCCAATGGCAATCGCCATATTATCTCTGTACGTTTCCGTGTTCATAATGATGCGTGCCCGCTTCACATACTGCGTCAAATCTTCCTTCAGCAAACGTTGAACAGCAGCCGTATCGGCCCCGTTGCGCCGCAGGAAGGACGCCGCTTCAAACGTGCGCGAGCCTGTACGGAACGCAAAGCTTTTCGTGTCTACCACAATCCCTGCCAACAGTGCGGTGGCAATCAGATTGTCGATATTCAAGCGCTCGCTCTGATATTGCAAAAGCTCTGTGACCAGCTCAGATGTCGAAGACGCATACGGTTCGAGGTACAACAGAACCGGCTCGATAAACTCTTCGGAGCGTCGATGGTGGTCAATGACGACGATCCGGCTTGTCTCACCGAGCAACTTCGGCTCAATGACCAGCGAAGGACGGTGCGTATCGACAACCACGAGCAACGTGCGGCCCGTCACCAGTCTGATCGCCTGCTCCGGCGTAATAAATGTTTCAGCCAATTCCTCATTGGCGTAAATCTCCCGCATCAAGCGTTCGACAGAGTTGTTGCCTTCATCCATGACGATATAGGCTGCCTTGTTGTGCAACTGCACGGCCTTCAATACACCAAGCGAAGCACCGATGGAGTCCATATCTGGCTGTTTGTGGCCCATTACGATCACATGCTCAGCCTCGTGGATCAAATCGCGCAGCGCATGGGCGATCACCCGTGCCCGAACGCGCGTCCGTTTTTCTACCGCATTTGATTTGCCACCGTAGAAGGTGAGCTTGTTACCGATCTTGATCGCGCACTGGTCGCCACCGCGGCCCAGCGCAATGTCCAAGCTCGATTGGGCCATTTGCCCCAGCTCGATGTACGTCGTCGCCGCTGCCCCAACCCCGATACTGAGCGTAATCGGAATTTTGTTGTCAGCCGTCATTTCCCGAACCACATCGAGAATGTCAAAACGCGTTTCTTCCAATTTATCAAGGGCTTCCCGTTCCATCAGCGCCAAAAATTTGTCAGCCGTGATTCGGCGAAGGTATATGCCATGTTTGTTGGCCCACTCTGTAATCACACCAGCCACGCTTGTCGACAAAAGCGTACGGCTCTGATCGTCCATGACTTGTCCAACCTCGTCCAGGTTGTCGAGGTGAATAATGGCGAGAGCAGCCTTTTCGCGATGGTAACGCGTCGTCAATTCTTTGAAGTCCGTAATGTCCTTGAAATACAAAAGACGCTCATCGGACCGAACCATGACTTCGTAAACCCGCTCATTGTAAGTAAATTCGAGCCGTTTTTGTTCCGGCTTCCACACGAGTTGGGGGAATACCTCTTGAAGGTTCTTCCCGATCATCGACTCATCCCCGGACATATGTGTCATGAACGGGTTGACCCACTCGATTGCCTTTTCCTCGTTGTATAAGAGAATTCCGATCGGCAGCTCCTGAATAACGCCTTCTCCGGCTTTTTTCACGCGGTGAGTGACTGTCGCCAAATACAGGCGCAAGTCCCGCTGAAATCCTTTTTCTGCTTGAAGGGCGTATAGAACCAGGCCAATCAAGCAAACAATGCCGATCGCCCCGTACATCCAATGGTGCAGGGTCAAAATCCCCAACAACAGCAAGCTAAAGCTGAGTGCCAGGACCATGTGCATCCCGTACCAACGCTTTAACAGGAATTTGGGCATCTCCTCAGCCCCTCTTCACTCTTGTTTCCAGTTTTTCACGCAAACGAAGCCCTAAGTCAAATATCCCTACCAGACTAAGTATAGTGCTTAAGAACGGAAAAATAAATAGACAGACAACAAGCACTGGAGTCAATCTCTTCCACCCGTACAGGTACGCTGCAAACAGGCAGAAGCTCAAACCTTGGAGTGTAAAAATCCCGTCCAGCATGACTTTTACGTTCATGATGGCGGTCTCCCAGAACGTTCCCTGCATGCTGCCGCCAAACACCAGAATGCTAATCATGGCGAGGAAATAATAGTACAGCAAAGATCGCGGGAAACTCCACTCCCGGATTGGCTTCAACGCCGGAATCGGCTTTTTGATCCGTTTTCCAATCAGGCTGGCCAATCCATGTGTGATCGCGCTGGAGATAAAGCTGAACATCACGATGCTCGTAGGCAGCACCATTTTGATAAGAGCAACCGTCTGGTCAAATTGCTCTTTTGTCACGAAGGAAGGGCGCATTTGAGCGGTCTGTTCCAGCATGGTCTGGAAATTCAGGTTCATTCCAAATGCCATGAAGGCAAGCCCGAAAACGGTGCTGAGAAACACAACACCAGCTCCGGCTACAATCGCCGGAAGTGCCTTCCCTCTTTTCGCATAAACAATTCCCATGGCAGAGCCCCAAACCGCTCCGCTCAAGGCGATCGCAGCAGCGATCGGTCCTGCGATGATCCAGCCAAGGAACGTGTACACGACAGAGATCCACACCATAATCGACACGTTGCGGCTTACGGCCAGGAAAATAAACGGCAGCGGTAAAAGGAAACTGACCAGTGCTCCCAGTACGGTATATGTACTAAGGAACAACAGTACCAGTGCAATACCCAGCATCAGGGCATTTTCAGCCAATTGCTTCGTTTTGGAAGGCATGTCAGCACCTCATTTGCGAGTAGCGAAAAATATGGAAAAAAGAGGGCCACGCAATTGTGTCCCCCTTTTTATCGCTTGTGTAAATTATTCAGCCGTGTAAGGCAGCAGTGCTACTTGACGAGCGCGTTTGATCGCAATTGTCAAAGCACGTTGATACTTCGCAGAAGTACCAGTTACACGACGTGGCAAGATTTTGCCGCGTTCGCTGATGAATTTTTTGAGCAAGTCTACATCTTTATAGTCGATGTGCTTGATTTTGTTCACTTTAAAGAAGCATACTTTACGACGCTTATTAGGACGTCCTTTGCGTGCCATGATAGTCCCTCCTTCTTAGGAATGTGAAAGTTTTACGATTCTTAGAACGGCAGTATTGAAGAACGTACACTGTGTAATTCCCCGATACCCCTTGTTCTAATTGAGTTTTTATTGATTACACACACGTCGCTGTGTAAATCGTGAATTCACTTTTCTTAAATTACCACAAATACATCTAAAAATCAAATGTTTAATCGGGCCACGTTCCGCCTCGATAATTGTACGTACTTATACAACCTCCTCGGTGTATATACTAATGGTGGGGTACAGTCCCCTCCTTGCATTTAGAGCAAATAGGCTACCACGATTGTTAGTTATGGTAGTCTATTTGTCTCTCCAGAACTAAACAGGCAGAAATTTAAACGTTCCCAGACGAAAGATGTATATGTAATTTTTGTACTAAGCCCTCGTTGTCCTGTTATTTTTCATACTATACGCTAACTTTCCGTAGACGGTTTCCTGTTTTTCATCCTCTCCTTCAGCGATACTTTAATGCGATAAAAGCTGTCGGCGCCAGCGCCTTGGTAGCCTGTACGAGAAGTGATACAGCGACTCTAATGGTATCCTTCGCATATGCGGGTGGCGGCATCGGTTAGTTCGTCGTCGGTATGAGCGGCCGACAGAGAAAAGTGGACTGCGCGCCGTCCCGGCGGGCAAGCCGGTTATCAATCATACCACGCCCTGGCCAAAGAAGGCTTTGAACACGTCGCAAAAAATACGAATTAGCCGCGAGATGAAGGACGAAGTGTACAATCTGCTTTTTCCTAGCACCAAAATCCCTAATCAGATAGGCGAAAAAAATCCCCCGCCTATGAAGGCAGGATCCTCATTCAATTTACTCTGGACATTTGGAAAAATTCGCTGAACCATATCGCTAAATTCTTCGAAAAATCCGCTAAACGGGTCTTCCTTGCTCAACATCCCTCACGTATCGGTTCACGTGTTCCACAAAATCGGGGTTCGTGGTACATACACATTTTTAATGGTCAGATCCTCGCCTCTTGCTGGGCAATTCGGCATGGTTCAACAATTCAAGTTTCACGGGAGTGAAATTCCTTTTTGCAACCAGAAAAGCGATGGACAAATGTCCGCCGCTAAAAGCTTACCCTGTTTTCTTTGCAAATAGTCGCAAATGCCGCGCAAGAGGCAGCATGCCGAACGTGACTTGCACCTCTGCCTCGCCCAGCGCCTTCAGCATCCCGGGCAAACCAGCGCGCCTTGGCTTGGATGGTTTTGGGGTATACGCATCGTCAAGTGAAAAAACGACCGCCTTCTTTTTAAAGAAAGCGATCGTTTTTTCACTTGCTGTTTTATTGATACTGCCGTGGCTGCAAATTCTGATTCTGCCAGCTCTGAGCCATTGGCCAGCCCGCACTCTGCACGACGGCTTGTTGTTGCGCTGTTTGTTGAAGCTGAGAACAAATTTGCATCGCCTGCTGCATCTGCTGTATGGCAGTTTGATGTCCTTGCAGAACAGATTGAATGGTTTGAACCGCTTGACGTTCTTTCTGGGCCAGCTGATCCAGTTGGGCGGCGTTTTGCTGCTCCTGTTGCAACATTTGCTGATACATGTTGCTCGATTGCTGCGTTTGCTGGATCAACTGTTGAATAATCTGCGCGCATTGGCTTGCTTGCTGTGAAAGGTTTTGTTGATACACGATCATTGACCTCCTTCAATATGGTAGGACTTCGTCCCCCAAAGGTTATTTTGTGCAAGCGCCCATTTTTCATGTAACGCCTATATTGTGATCTCACACTTCATTTTAATGAAACTGCACATCAATTTGCCGTTGGGTATCGGCTTTTAATTTCGGCATTCGAACTTCAAGGACACCGCTGCGATACGTTGCTGTCGTTCCTTCCGTTTGAACGCGTGATGGCAAAGACACCGACCGTTGGAATCGTCCGACAAACCGTTCTTTGCGGTGTATTTGTTCCTGTTTCACTTCATTCGCTTGCTTTATGGTCCCACTAATTGTAAGCATGTTTTCATCCACATCGATATGA
Source organism: Brevibacillus sp. FW301-21C12A (assembly GCF_058788915.1). NCBI lineage: Bacteria > Bacillati > Bacillota > Bacilli > Caryophanales > Paenibacillaceae > Brevibacillus > Brevibacillus sp. FW301-21C12A. The sequence goes on along the minus strand of NZ_JBYTBG010000056.1, from coordinate 1,888 downwards.
AGGTCTTCTTTTTTATCCAAACCAGGGATTTCACAAGAAGCAATCACTTCATGTTCATTCTCAAATACATCAATACGAGGGGTTGCAAATCCTAGACGCGCGCCGATTTCCGGAAGACCTTCGTTAAAAATTTTTTCCAAATCCCTTCTCCATAGATCGGTATTGCGAAACGAATCCCAAGGAATGAGCGGCATGTAATTTCCTCCATTGTCATCATTTTTTCAAGCTTTATTTTGTACTCTTCGGGAAATATTATTCTTTGCTACCCTGCATTGTTGAATTGAAATATGCTTTTTTGGGTCGCGACTCCCGGCAAGAGCCCCTGAAAAAATTGTTGAGAGTTTGTTTAGCGCAATGTTACCGACACATTTAAACTGTTCCCTTAAATGCGGGTAATTGAACAATAACGTTTGTGCCTAGATCAGAGCTATCGATTTTCAAAGAGCCTCCCATTTTTTCGATCATAACTTGACTAAAACTGAGCCCAAATCCAATGGCGTCCTGTTTACTTGTAATAAACGGTAGGATGATTCGGGACTGCAGATCTTCTGGAATTCCTGCTCCTTGATCGCGAACAATGATGTGGATGTGATTATCCGTAATGTTAATTCGGAGCGTTAAGACAGAACCTGGGGGACTTGCATCTAATGCATTGTTAATGATTTCTTGCAGCGCCGCTCGCAGCAACTTGGGGTGTCCAAACACAAAACCGTTTTGCTCCGGAAATTCCAGAGCGAAACGTACTGTTTTCTCCAATGCTTGGACCTGTATATCTGGAATCCATTCTTGCATAAATGAAAGAAGAGAAATAGGAACAAATTTCCATTCGAAAGGTTTTCCAAAGAGCAAAAATCGCTGCAACGCTTTGTCGATCGTCTGAATTTGCTCATCAAGCAGTTTAAAGTATCCGGCCAATTTCTGATGAGGTGGAGATGCCGCGAATTGTAAAACGGAAACATGATCCTTCAAACTTTTTTCCAGAAGTTGAAGCGTCCCTTTGATTACCGTTAAAGGATTTAGAATGATATTGGCTGTGCCCGCCGCCATATGCACAATGGTTTCCCTTCTTTCTTTCTCGCATTGTATTTTCACGTACTGTTGAAAATCTTGGATATCGGCCATCAGAACAAAACATTCCCCTTTTAGCTGCGGGTATACATAGGTGATCATGGATCGTACTTTGCCATCTAACCTCTCTTGCACGAGTACTCCCGAGTAATTCTTTTTATCCTGCAGTACTTGCCCCACGATCGATTGTAATGCCGAGTGTTCAGGGAATTCTTCTCCGGAGGTTACTGTGTACCAGGTATTCATGGTTGTATTTAAAAATAAAATTTTGGCTTCTGAATCGACGATAGCCAGTCCAATATCCATTTGATCTGAATTCATGAGGAACTCTACGATTTGCCTCATCACCATTAACTTCCTTCCCGGCCACTTATCGTGTGCAGAACTACAGTAAAAAAGCCAGCTAATTTCTCGTCACGAAGTGGAACCCGATTTCTAAGATTATACCTATAAGCCGTTACAGAGCGATGGGAAAGGATACGGTAAAAGTTGTACCTTCGCCAACCTCGCTTGCAACCTCAATATTCGCATTGTGATACTCTGCAATCTGATAACAAATGGATAGCCCGAGACCTGTCCCTGTCTCTTTCTGTGTAAAAAAAGGTTGTCCGATCTTTTGCAACAATTCTTGCGGAATTCCAACCCCGTTATCCCTCATGCTTACTTTAACCCATTCATCGCATCGCATTTGTTCGATCCAGACAGTTCCCCCTTCAGGCATCGCTTCAATGGCATTCTTAATCGAGCACTTTGCATAATTCCATTTTCGAGAAAAAGACAACAGATTTATATGGCCTGTGGTTGGTTTCAATGTCGTGAT
>NZ_JBYTBG010000055.1:0-24764 GCF_058788915.1 Brevibacillus sp. FW301-21C12A | reverse complement strand
AAGAGCTTTAAGATGTCAAAGTTAAAAAACAGAGAATGAGCGAGAAAACAGGAGAAAACATTACTTTATAGTGGGAGCTATTCCTGTAATGAATTAATTTGCGGTTTGAAAAGAAAAAGCGCCTCCTGTATGCTGGGTCTCGGAATGGTCACATTCACTGCCCTGATTAGGGGCTGCTGAACAGATAAAAAATACTGTAGCCACAAGGGTTTTGCCTCGTTTTCATCGAAATCATGTGCAAGGAAATCGGCGATTTTCCTTCAAATTCCTTGCACATGGAGCGGATCTGAATGTACGAATTTCTCTCTCACCGTGAAAATCAACTGCTTCTCCCCGATGATTTTTTCTTGCCGTTTGGCGGCAAGTTGAGTAAAGAAAATCGCTGGGTCAAGTTGGCTCGGTTGGTACCGTGGGCACATGCAGAGAAAAAGTATGCCAAGTCCTTCCGCAAATCGTTTCGTGGACAAAAGGCCGTTTCCATCCGTGTCGCCCTCGGGGCACTCATCATTCAGGAACGTTTGCAACTGTCGGACCGGGAAACGGTCCAGCAGATTGTCGAAAACCCGTATCTGCAATACTTCATCGGGCTGGAAGGCTATCAGGATCATCCACCGTTCCACCCGTCGCTCATGACGCATTTTCGCAAGTTCTCCGCGAAATCAACGAGATCATCGCGGTCGAGGCCGCCAAATTGACACCAGATTCCGACCGTGACGATGAACCGAAATCCGGTAGAAAATCCAAAGGTAAACGTACGACCAAGCGTCACTCAACATCCGAGGAAGATCCGAACCAGGGTGTCTTGTTGCTGGATGCCACATGTGCCCCGGCGGATGTGGCGTACCCAACCGATTTGAACTTGCTGAATGAGGCGCGTGAGAAACTGGAGGAGATCATCGACACGTTACATGCTCCATAGATTGGTCGTGCCCGCAAACCACGGACTTATCGGGATAAAGCGCGAAAGGAGTACCTGGCCGTGGCCAAACAGCGTCGTGCAAACGGCAAGGTGATTCGTCGAGCGATCGGCAAGCAACTCCTGGTGATGAACCTCGAGCGCAGGCTGCGGGATCTTTTTGCCTTCTGGTTAAACCGCCTTCTTTCGTATAGAATTCCTGGTTTTGGAAACGTTTTTGTAATTTGAAAACCGTTCAGCAAACCCTAAGTACAAACCCTTTCGTTAATGACTGAATTTTCATTCAATAACTATCTGTTAGAGTGAAAATTGATTTGTTTGTTGTCTGTTGTCTGTTGACGATTTCTATCAACTATAATAGGGTTAAAACATAAAGCGTCTTATTTTTTACTAAGGAGTAGAACGAATGATCTATCAATTTAAAGTGGCATTAAAAGATATATACCCGACAATCTGGAGAAGATTCCAAGTGAATGGCTTAATCACTTTTCACCAATTGCATAAGACGCTACAGATTGTCATGGGATGGGAAGAGTATCATCTCTATCTGTTTGATTTTGGGTCTTTCACGATTACCCGTCCAGATCCGACATTTCCACCAGGAAACACACCAGAGCTGAATGCACGAAGGGAAAAAATCGTTGACCATATCACCAAAGAAGGGCAGCAGGTGCTATATGTCTACGACTTTGGCGATGATTGGCAACATGATTTAATACTTGAGAAAATCTTGCCTGTCCAGCCTGAGAAGCAGTATCCTGTATGTCTCGAAGGTGAACGTCATTGTCCGCCAGAGGATTGCGGCGGTGTCTTGGGGTATCAAAGGATTTTGGAGATTTTAGCAACGAAGTCACATCCTGAATATGAAGATACGATTGCCTGGTTGAAAAAGGGGTTTGATCCCGAGCATTTTGACCTTGAAGGAGTAAATGAACAGCTTCTGCAAAAGAAAAAGCAACTAAATCCAAAAGAATTTATAAAAGTTGAAGAATCGAAGAAACCCATTAAGCTAACGACGGCAAAGCTGAAAAAACAACTGCAATCCCTTTCGCAGCAAGAACTTATTGAATTGCTTGTTGATACCTTTAAATCGAGCAAACAAGCCGAGCTATTTCTAACCGTAAAGTTGATTGGGGAGGAAGCCATAGAGGCATTGCTTCCCGTATATCAGAAAAAGGTGAAAGATGAGTTCTTTCCAGACCGAGGATTCGCAAAACTGAGGCTGGCAGATGCAAAAAAGGCAATTGATGAGTTTGAAAAGATCACCCAAAGCCCAAACCATACGTTGGAATTAATGCTCTTTTACGTTGAAATGGGTGTGGAATTTACCAATGCTTATGGCGATATAGATTCACGATTTTACGAAAGTATTCTGAAGATGTTTGCATCGGTCATCGACAGGATAAACGCGGACGACGGATACGATTTGTTTGAGGAGTTTGAGGAAAGAATCGCCGCTGTCGTTGAAAAAACGGAAGGAATCGGTTGGGGGTTCCACGAAAATATGCAGTATATTCATGAGGCAATTAGATGGTTATAGATTGTGTGCTTCAAACCACATCACGAATGTCATGCAAAAATTAGGTGTCAAAGGTCGATCTCAGGCAGTAGTCGAACTCGTTCGACTTGGTGAACTAGAGATTTGAACCCAGTCCACCCAGCCTCCCTTTTCTTCCCATGGTCGGAAGGGAGGGTTTTTTTATTTTGGGGGGAGCGGGGGGAAGAGATGCCATACATAATATTGATTCATCACCATAACCCGTGCTAGACATTGAGGGAATGTAAATTTTTTTGTGTAAATGGGTTTTTAACAGGCAGATGGTTACGTGGGCGGCTTTACATGGAGGGGAGGGCATGATAGGCTCGTTTGCCATGCGATGCATGGTTGACTGGCATCGCGCTGATGGTGCCAAAGAATTGCAGGTGCCGCGCATTCAGTTAGAGTCGATTGTTATTTTCGGTTACGTCGGCGTCAGTCCGGAAGCGATGAACTTATGTGTGGACAACGGAATTTCACTGGTGTTTCTGACGCCCACAGGCCGGTTCAAGGCACGGGTGACGGGAGAGGTATCCGGCAATATTCATCTGCGGCGCACGCAGTACCGCTGGTGTGACAGGGAGGAGCAGTCGCTGCTGCTGGCAAAACGGTTCGTTTATTCCAAGCTTGTCAATGCAAGAGTATCCGTTAAGCGTACGCTGCGTGATTACGCAGAACGGATTCAAGCGGAGCAATGTCAATCCGTTGTGACGTGGCTGGATCGACAAATGCGGGAAGTCGTCAAGGCAAAGTCGCTGGATGAACTGAGGGGAATCGAAGGACTGGCGGCGCGGCATTACTTTTCAGTGTTGCCGGAGCAAATTTTGGCAAATAAAGAGGACTTCGCGTTTAGGGGCAGAGTGAAACGGCCTCCTCGGGACCGCGTGAATGCGCTCCTGTCTTTTCTGTACACGCTGCTCGCGAATGATGTTACGCATGCACTGGAGACGGTCGGCCTTGATCCACAAGCCGGATATTTGCATCGGGATCGCCCGGGGCGGAACGGTCTGGCGCTGGACTTGATGGAGGAGTTTCGGGTCTATATGGCGGATAGAACGGCGCTGACGCTCATTAACCGGAAACAGGTGACCAAGGATGACTTTGTAGAGAAGGAGTCTGGGGCGTTTATTTTGAACGATGAGGCCAGAAAGCTTGTTTTGACGGAGTGGCAGCAGCGCAAGCGGGACGAGATTTATCATCCATTTTTTGAGGAGAAGATAGCCGTCGGACTTCTTCCTTACGCGCAAGCGATGCTGTTGGCGAGATACATGCGCGGCGATCTGGATGATTATCCGCCATTTTTTGGAAGTAGGGTGATGTGGGATGATGGTGTTGATTACTTACGATGTAAATACAACCTCTGCCGACGGGCAAAGACGGTTGAGGCAGGTTGCCAAAACATGCGAAAATTACGGCCAGCGAGTGCAGAATTCGGTGTTTGAATGTTTGCTTGATCCGCAGCAACTGAAGGAATTGCATATCAAACTGAAAAGGATGATAGAGCCGGAGACAGACAGCTTGCGCTTCTATCGGCTGGGTGCTAATTGGAAGGGGAAGGTCGAACACGTCGGTGCCAAACAAGGGTATGATCCGGAAGGGTTTTTGATGATTTAGCAGTGGATTTTGCATTTGCGAACCCAAGGCTCACAGCGATTTTCAGGGAGGTTCGCAAATGCCTGCCGTTGCTGGGATTTGGGGGAGTTTGGGCATACGTCGCTGCGTATTATACGACCGTACAAACGAGGTTCGCGGAAATCGCGTGAAATCCCCAGTCGGGACAAGGCTTTCTAGGTAGTACAGTCGCCTGTCGCAGGCAGGCGTGAATGGAAACATCTCATGAAGAGCCAAGTATACGAAAAACAAGAAGAATGCCTTCCTGGTCAGGAGTTGGCGATCACAGGAACTTCAATAGGCTGGGGTAGATAGGGTTTGACTACCGTCTATCCCGGTGCTAACCAATGAATGTCGACCCCGTGCCCGCTTCTGGGTTTTTGCGGATCTGAAAGCTGCGGGAGTTGTTGGAACAAATGCGTCAGGAAGTCGTTCAGCGGCAGATAGCTGCGCTGGCCTTTGCTTCACGAGCCATATTGACACACCCCGATCGTGGTCTTGGTTCCTCGACGATTTCAACTACACCCGCAGGCCATCGTTCCATCTAGGGCAGCCAGCTTTTCCCTGGCGCTCTGGTGCTCCGCACTATAGCGCTTCGTCCTCTCTTCCTGTTGCAAAAATTCACCGAACCTGGTGACCAGTGACGGCCAGTCCGACCAGACGGCGTGCTCCTCACGAGGTCCCGGACCCGTTCTGCATAGAAATTCGCCCATCATCATTCACCGCCATTCTTTATTGGATCGGCCTTGAGCCGGCGACTTCAACTATACTGTCCGCAATGCTCCCGCAAAGGCTTCCTCATCTCAAGACCGTTCCCTAACCTCTGAGTATAGCATTTTCAAAATTTCACGCGTGTCCAATATCGAGATAACGCAGCAATTTTTTACAGAGAGAATGTCGGAACAACCCAAATTGTAAACGAGATTCTTGAACGGTTTGGGGGCGTTGATATTTGGAGGGTTTTGAAAATGGCTCTCCTTGGAGGTTCATGGTACAATGGCACAGGCAGCGATATGAGAAGACGCCGTAAACGATAAGGAAATGAGGAAACAGCGTGTTTTTTGTACTGTTATTGCCAATTGGGTTCATTGCCGTTTTCATTGCGATTGTGATGGCGTTCGTAGGGATGCGAAAGGATGCCCAGCAGAAGAAGGATGAAGCCAAACGCATTTTTAAGCGCATGAACATCATTGCCGCGATTGGATTTGCTTGCATTGCACTTGGCCTTTTTGGCCCGAGCGGGTAAAAGGAATCGATGGACAGGTCGGATTCGGGCAAAGAGGCGGGAGAGATCACGGCTTTTATCGCTAAAAATTAGGCTGAACGGAAAAAACGATTATGTTCGAGCAGTTCTGCGAGAGAGCGTAAAAAGTTTTGTGTATGAACCTCACCGCTGTAAAAAGACTTTTCCCTCACTCAAACGCTCTTTTCCCCTAGAAGCAAAAGAAAAACACCCCCCCCAAAAAAAATCCTGCCTCTCCTTGTTCCCTTGCCCTATAATATAAAAAGGGTGATTTCATTCTATGTACGATACATTTATCAAGCATCTAAAGTCCTATAAAAGCACAAAAATATCCCTCGGCCAGTTTGAAACATGGGCTGATCCACAGACAACGTACCCGCAATTTCACCGAGCCATGCAAACATTGCTCGACAACCAGATCCTCATCCCCGTTCGAAGTTCCGGGACGAACGCCAAAAATCCGCCACTCCCTATGGCTTACCGCATCCAGAAATCCGTCCTTTCTCAGCCGATCAAGCAAGCAATAAAACAAGCACAGTTGTGCTTTCATCCGAGTATCAGGCTGGACGTCTATTTTCGGCTTGCTGAATCCAGATGGAGCAAAGATTTGCCGTACATCCAGCAAGTGCATGACTACCTCACGCAACGGGGATTTCCGCAGAGCGAAGCGACGGCACCTGAGCGTTCCTTTCACTTGGTCGGGGACGAAAAGTGGATCGATGAGAAAGGAGGGCGCAAGCTGCTGGAGGCGATCGGCGTGTGGGAGCAGTTGAAGGTTACAGCTATGCCCGATCCGCTTATGTTTGCGGTCCATCTGCAACAGGTAGGAGAACAACAGGGTATCTATCGGCACTTGATCGTCGAGAATAAAACCACTTACTATGCGATATTGCCCATCCTGTCTTCGCTTCCCTATGCGACTTTGATTTATGGAGCCGGTTGGAAGGTTGTTTCCGGAATTGACGGCCTTTCAGAGCAGTTGGGAGTGGGGCGGGATGCGCGTCATCAGTTTGAATATTTTGGCGACCTCGATCATGAAGGTTTGGCGATCTGGCACGCGCTTTCTCAAAAATGCGGGGCCGTGCCGGCAGTTGAACTGTATCGGGCATTGTTGCGACAGCAAGCATCCACCGGAAAAGGAGGGCAGCGCGTGAACGGAAACGCGATTGAACAGTTCATCTCGTTCTTTTCGGAAGAAGAAAGAACGCAGGTTTCGGCCTTGTTGAAAAACAAAGAGTATGTGCCGCAAGAAGCGATCCCGGCAGAAGCGCTGCGAAACAGGCTGCTTGATTCGGCAGCAGAGAGAAGGGAGGAGAAAGGGAGTGGAGCATGAACGGCTGGAAAGTGTGCTGGAGGACTACAAGGAGCGCATCCAGCGTCTTGCGTTGTTTGATCCTTTGCACAAGCTGGATGCCAAGCGGGAAAAAGATCGGCAAGAGCGGCCTATCGATATGTTTGGACTGGGGTTGTTAGCTCTGCTGTTCTTTTTTGAAAATATGTTAATCCGCAACAAAAAGACCGGGGTGCAAGAGCTTGCCGCCTTTCTCATGCAGATGAACCAGGAGGAGATCGACCTCGAGGATGAGGGATTTGAAAAGATCGCCCGAACGATTATTGAGACGTTCCGGCCCGCCAGTGGCAAACGCAACCACCGGAGCTTTTATAACTGGGAGACACGGCAGATGGACAAGGTGGAGTTTTCGATTTTGAAAGCAGAGCGGGGAGATATAGCGGCCAACAAGCAGTATTATTCCCTCGACGAAGACGGGCTAGAGCTGGTTTTTGCCACAAAGGAGTTTTTCCGGGAGTTTCATTTGTCGATTAATCAATTGCTATTGAGAAAACAGTTGGAAAAAGGTGAGTTCGGAGGAGCGCTGCGGCAAATCAGCGAGATGCGGATCGATGTGGAAGCTTTGCAGGAACGCATGGTGCGGATGAAGCATGAAGTGCAGCGCAACATTATTTCGGAAGAGACGTATGTGCGCTACAAGCAAGTCATTGAAGACATCCATCTGCGTCTTGCGAGAGAGCATGAAGAGTTTCACGAACTGCAAGGGTTTGTCGATGAAACGAAAGAGCGGCTTCTGTATGAGCGCAAAGGAGAAAAAGAACACCGGGCGTATGAATATATTTTACGCATTGATCGGGAACTAGGAGAGGTGCACTTTGCCCATACGGAACTGTTGAAAGACAGCATCGTGCTGAAAACGACAGCTCTCCAGGCGGCACAGGAGACGCTATACCATGTGGCTTTGCAATCTTTCAATTTTGACCAGGAAATCGTCGCTCGCCTGATCGCTTCCCCTCTGCCTCTGACCGCGACGAGAACATTGCTTGCGCCGTTTCTTTCCCTGGAGCAACATACAGGCTGGTCGCCGCTGGCTGTGTTTGAAAAACAGCGGGTAGGGGGCGAACTCGAGGAAGAAGGTCAGGGCGATTTTGAAGAGGTAACCGATGAAGCGGAACAGGAGCAGACGATCGTCCAGCAGCAAAACTTTGGAAAAATCATGCGCTATGTCCTCACTGTTCTCGATGAACAAGGAGAGGCTACGATTTCGCAGGTTGCCCGGCATATGCGGGAAAACGGACATGAACATTGGCTGCAGCATCGTTCCTTTTATGATTTCTGGTTGCTCGTACATCAGCGTTCCCCGTTGCAAAAGGCGCACGAAGAGGAAGACCATCACTTGCTGGGGGAAGTGCTCGCCCTGCTGCAGCCTGGACAGCGCATCGAGGTGATTGAGCTAGAGGAACGCTTGCAGCTTACGAAGCGATTTGAAATACAAGATATGAAGGTATGCAGAAAGGAGAGTTCCCATGTATGACAACGAGCAGGTTCTGACGGCCTTTCGCATCTATTCTCAACTTAGCCGGGACGGACAGGCAGATACGGAAAGCATGAGAATGTATGTGGGCAATGACGTAATCAGAGGGCTGGTGGAGCAGTTCGCACGCGAAGTGGATTGTGCCGTCATTCCTGCGGGGGACAAGCTGTACATGGTTCCGCTCGCGGTAAGCTCTCCGTTCCATTTGAAAAATGCTTCGCTGAAAAAAGAATACTTGCCCGCCAAAGCCAAGAACATTGATTTGTACATGATGTACGTAGCTATCCTCATTCTGTTTGGCGAGTTTTACGACAGCTACCACTCAACGGAAATGACGAGAGATTTTATCACCTTGGGAAGCTGGTTGGAAAGCATCGACGCCCGTATCCAGACGTTGAAGGAACATGGTCCGGAGCGCTTGCAAGCACTTGACGCCGAGTATGAATATAACTGGAGTCTGCTGGTGGAGAAATGGGAGGCCATTGATGACTTACGTGAGTCTTCCAGGCAGCAGGATGGACGGACGAACAGCCGCCTGGGCTTTTTGTCTATCGTCCAAAATTTTTTGCGAGAACAAGGTCTGATCGCGGATCTAGGGAACCAGGAGCTGACGCTCACGGAAAAAGCCAAGACGATTATTCAGCGCTACTACATGGACGTGGATTACAATCGGGGAATTCTGGACTTCATTTCCGGGCAGGAGAAGCAGAAGGAGGGAGCGTAAATGCCTGTCATTTCCAAAATTCGCTTTACCAATGTGATCTATGAGGGAGGAAGCAAGCGCTATAATGATGAGCTGTTCGTGTTTGACGGGCATAACGGCGCGATTTTGCTTGAAAATGGCGGAGGGAAAACCGTCTTCATCCAGACGGCCCTGCAAACCGTGCTGCCGCATCAAGAGCTGGCGGGACGCAAAATCAGGGAGACGTTATCGCTGGCAGGCACTCCTGCTCATATTGCTATTGAATGGATTATCAACGACTCTCCTCGCCGTTACGCTTTGACCGCTGTCACCTTGTTTTTGCACAACAACGACCTCGATTCGCTGCGCTATGTGTATGAATATGAAGAGGGGAATCCGCATGCGATCGATGAGCTTCCTTTTTCCAGAGAAGGGGCGTTTGGGAAAAAGCGACCGGCAGATAAAGGAGAAATGCAGGAATACTACACGCAGATGAGTTCTCGGCATATGAACGCGCGTACGTTTGCGACGATCAGGGAGTATCATGCCTATCTGGAAGAACACTTTCAGTTGATTCCCGCCGAATGGCGTAAAGTAGCGACGATAAACGGTGCGGAAGGCGGCGTGGAGATTTTTTTTGACGACTGCAAGACGACGGACCAATTGGTGTCGCAGTTGTTGATCCCTACGGTGGAAGAGGCAATCAGCGGCAACAATGGTCAGGCTTTTGCGGAAATTTTTGAAAAACAGCGAGAGCAGTTCAAGCAAAGCAAGCAGCTCCGCATGCAAATCCAGGAGTGTCAACTGCTGGAAAGGTCCGTGCAGCAGTATAAACAAGTGTTTGCCACGTATCAGGAATCGAGAGAGTTGCTGGAACGGGAAAAGGAATGGACGAAGGCACTGTTTCAGCACGCCCGGAACGAACTCTTGCTGGTAACAGCGGAAGCCGAGAAAATCGCAGGGCAACTTTCCGAATTGCAGAGAAAAAAGCATACTTTAAACTGGAAAAAGGCATCCCGGGATATTGCAGCCCAGGAAGCAGTCGTGAAGCAATACGGTGCCGAATGGCGCGAGGAATCGCGCAAGCTTGAAAAAATGACGCTGGAAGCCGAAAGGGCGGAACGCCACCAGTACACCCTGGAATATGCCAAATACCAGTCGCAAAAGCAAGTGGCCGAAGAAAAGCTGACATTGGCCGAATCCCAGATTGCGAGGCTGGATGAAGAACAGGACGTTTCCCAGATCAAAGAAGCGCTTGGGCGCACGAACAGAGAAATTCGCGGGTACTACGACCAGGCGGAAAAAGAATGGAAACAGCAGGAGAGCATGATCCGCAGCCAACTGGACAGTGTGCTCCAGCAAAAAAAGGCCAAACGAAACGAAAGCGAACAAGAGCGGGAACGTCTCGAGGCAAATAAGAACAAGCAAGCGGCCTTGCGAGAGCGGATGGAAGGTGCGTCCAAAGAGCAGCAGAGAATTGCCGGAAATATTTTGAGCAATCCACTTCGCGAAACGGTCGAAGAATTCATTCCTGTCTGGCAGGAAGAGCTGAGGAAAAATCAGGAGAACCAAAGCCTTTACCAACAGCACATCAAAGAGTGCGAGGAGCAGCAGGCCAAGCTGGAAAGCAGGCTGGAGGAAACTCGCAAGGAGCTTATGGCCTGGCAAGAGCAAGCGAACCAATGGATATTGCGGTGTACGGAAGCCGAGAAGCAGCAAAAAAGCGTCCTGACAAGCTTGATCGAGCACATCCCCAGGCTGTCCTACCTGGATTCGCTCTACACCAGACAGGAGAGCGTAACCCAAACGGTAATGGACAAGGTCGCGATTTTGGAGAAGGAAAAAGAAGAGGCATTTTCGCGGGAGCGACAAGTGACAAGGCTGAGCGATGAATACGCTGAAAGCGGCGTGTATGCGGCCGATCCCGAATTGGCCGCGCTCGTCGTCAGATGGAGTGAGTCGTTTCACTATTTGGAGACTGGACCGCAGTTTCTCCAAGAGGTGCTGCAACGTGGAGAGATCGCTCTGGAAGCGCTCACTGCCCGCTTCCCTTATTGGGCAGCAGCCTTGATTACTACCGAACAGGAAATCGAACAACTGGCAGCGAGGCTGCAAAAGCATGCCGACCAGCTCCGCAGTCCTGTCATCCTCCTTTCCTTGCAGGAAGCGCGCAAATGGCTGGAAGCAGGCGAAGAGTATGCATTCTCTTACCGCCAAATCGTCCCGAGCCATTGGCAGGACAATCTGGATCACGAACGGTTTGAGAAGTGGAAGCGGGAGTTGCAAGAAAAAGCGGCTGCAGTCATTCAAGCGCGCAAAGACAAGGAAACCGAGTACCAGAAGCTGTACCAGTTGAAAAGCGAGCTGCTCTGTTTTTACGCAGACTATCCGCAGGCACGGTACGCAGACTGGACGCGGCAGCGGGACGAATGCCAGGCGCAAAAAGAACGATGCCAGAAGGACATCGCGAATCATACGGAACAAATCAAGAAGATCGAACAAGAAAGGAAGCATTATACGGAGAAGCTGTCCGAAGAAAAAGGACTGGAGCAGACTTTGGGCTATCGTTTGCAAGAGGCGAACCAGTATATGCTGCAGAAAAAAGTATGGGAGGAGGCAAAAAGACAAGAGGATGAGCTCGTGCGCGAGGCGGAACTGCTGAAGCAAAACTTGCAGGCCCTGGACAGGGCGTTGAAAACGCTGGAGGCGCAAGAGCAAGAACTGCAGGAAGAGCGGGAAGAGAAGACCACGGCCCTGGCACATCTTCGCGGGGAATGGCTCTATGAACAGGTGAGAGAGTTCCCGCCGGCCACTCCCCGGTTCTCCTTCGAAAGGTTGCGTGCCGAGCGAGAGCAATTGACAGATAGGTTGCGGGAGCGGCAAGCGAGCCGGGCAGAATTAGAGAGGGAGGCCGAGCGTCTGGCGAAGGAGATCGAAGCGAATCAGCGCGGAATGAATCTGGTGCTGGCGAAGCTGGATCAGCCGCTGGAACATCCGGTCGTCTATCCGGTGGATGGAGACGTCCAGTACGAACGTATAGTCAGGAAGGTCGCAGAATTGAAAAAAGGGGTCGCGGCCCAGCGTATTGTGACGGAAGAGCGGAGCAATCGTTTGTCTGAGCAAAACGGCCGCCTTGTGACATTGATGGAGAAGTACGGAGAGCGATTTGGAGATGAGCCGCTGGAAAGGTTTGAAGGCGATCTCAACGACGCGCTGAAAAGGCTGAACCAGGAGGAAGCGGATACGGCAGCAAAACAAGAGTATTTGCTGACGCAGGAGCAGGGCTTCCGCCAAACAGTCAAAGAACTGGAGGACACGATCCGGGAGCTGGAGGCCAAGAACGAGGTTTACCGTTTTGCCGAAGCCGCCGTTACCAATGTCCCGGTACGGGAAGAAGAGTTGCTCGCTTTCCCTTACCAGCGCTTGGCCGTGGCGCGAAAGCGAATCCGGGTGCTCTCCCAGAAACAGGAGACTGAACAGCAGGAATGGAGGAAGGTCATGGCTGAAAAGGACCGATTCAAGCAATTTTGCGAAAGGCAGATTCGGAATAACAAATTGCGGTACACAGCCATGGCCGGAATTCAGAACAAGCAGGAATTTTCCGAGGTGCAGGAATGGGCAGACACCTTGACCAGGACGATCGCCACTAGTATCCGGGTATTGGAGGATAACTTGCAAGGGCGGGACAAAGAACTGCAAGATTTCATCACGATCGTGCACACCCACTTGCAGCGAATTGCCGTCGAACTGAAGACGATCCCGAAAAAAACGAGTGTCCAGGTAGAGAGCGGCAGGAAGGAAGTATACAGCTTCCACGTTCCGGAGTGGAAAGAGGAGATCGGAAAACAGCTACTCCGTCAGCACGTTGACTGGATGTTGAATCGGCTGGACGGGGACGAGTTTAAGGATGTGGAAGGGAAAGAAGACGCAGGAAAAATGAAGAAGTTTATCTACGCCTCCCTGCAGTCCAAATCGCTTCTCGGCATCGTCATGGGCAATGACAGCATTCGTGTAAAGTGTCGGAAGGTCAGCAAAGACGGACAAGTGAGCGGGGCGCTCTCGTCCTGGGAAGAGTCAAACAAGTGGTCTGGCGGAGAAAAGTGGAGCAAGAACATGACGCTCTTTTTGGGCATCCTCAACTACCTGGCGGAAAAGCGCCAGCGTATCCAGCAAACGGGCAAGCGTTATCGGACAGTCATCGTGGACAATCCGTTCGGGAAAGCATCCAGTGAACACGTGCTGGACCCTGTTTTCTTCATTGCCAACGAATTAGGCTTCCAGCTCATTGCCCTGACCGCTCATGCGGAGGGAAAATTCATTCGCGATTATTTTCCTGTTGTTTACAGTTGCCGTTTGCGCGCTTCTGCTAGTGGCGACGCTTTGATTATGACGAAGGAGCGGGAGATCAAACACGCTTATTTCCGTGATTATGATCCGTATTCATTGCTGCGGCTGAGTGAGCATGAACAGCTTACTTTATTTACGTGAGAGATTGGCAAGTCGCTGCCGAGGAACAGCTCGATGTACAGCCGAAGGGCTTCGACAACACCATCCGCTGGAATGTCGGTCACATGATCTATTGGATGGATCGGTACTCCACGCTCTGTTTTGATACTCCGTCCTTGATTCCGGATCAGTATGAAGGGCTGTTTGCCTCCGGTACAAAACCGTCTTCGTGGACGACAGAGCCCCCGAGCAAGGAAGAATTGCTCTCCTTGCTAACGTTGCAGCTTTCCCGCCTATCCGAGCTGACGCCTGAGATGCTGGATGCACCATTGAAAGCGCCGTATGTCATGGGGCCTTTCCAATTCGATACCGCAGGCGAGCTGTTCAACTTTGCCCTGGTTCACGAAGGAATCCATCTTGGGACGATTTCCAGCCAGCGCAAGCTCATCCAGTGAAGATCTTGCACTCGGATGCAAAAAACGAAGCAGGGTCACATCATAAAAGGAGGGTGGTCAGGATGAAAACCCGTGAAGCGTTTGACGCCTTTAGATGTGCGCTGGAAACAGGATATACAGGTGATTTCCTTGACAAGGTGACGGATGACTTTCATTTCTTCGTTCCGCTCCCGTTGGATGGGTGGAATCAGAAGCAGGAGGGCCGAGAGCGGTTCGAGGGGAGCCGGCTGCCTGTTTTTCGGTTGTACCCGGACGATCCCCCGCTTGCTCACACATGGCAAGCGGGGGACTGTTCCTGTCAGGGACGGCTTTCTCGCGTTCACGCCTCTCCGGCAGCGGACGGTTTTGTCGCGCTGCCTTTTGTTTTCCCGGAGGAGAACAAAAAACATCCGGCAATCACCATAATGCCGCCCACTCCTTGCATCCACGTCAGTTGTTCCCCGAGGAATAGAAAGGCCAAAAGCGACGTGAAGATCGGATTGAAGTTGAGGAAAATGCCTGATGTAGTGGCGCCCAGCTTTTGCACCCCGATGTTCCACAGCACCATGCACACGACGGTGGAAATCACGCCGGTGTACAATAGGGAGCCGACGAAGGACGCATTCAGGTTGGATACGGTAAAGTCAGCCAGGTTAAAAGGCACCAGGATCGCCAGCCCGAAAACAGCCGAATAGAGGATGGACATCATCGGACTCGTCTTGGTCATGGCCCACTTGCTGCAAATGGAATACAGTCCCCACACGCCAACGGCAGCGAGCATCCACAAATCGCCCGTGTTGAACTGCAAGGTGAGCAGGTAGTCCGTGTTGCCTTTTGACAACACAAGCAGCACGCCCGCGAGCAAAAACACCATGCAGCCGATCTGGAACAGGTTGATCTGCTCTTTTAAAAAGACAAAGGAAAACAGCGAGATCGACAGCATGTTCAACGTCGAAATCAGCCCGACATTCGTCGCGGTCGTCGTCTCCAGCGCGAGAAACTGGAACAAGTTGAAGAGGACGACGCCCGTAATGCCCATCAGCACCAAAGGCAGGATCGAGTCTTTGGCCGGCAACAGCTTTCGTTCCTTCCACCAGACCATCGGCAGCAGGCACAGAACCGCGATCAGCCAGCGCAGGCTGGTCAACGTCAGCGGAGACGCGTGCCCCACGAGCGACTTGCCCAGGACAAAGTTTCCTCCCCACAAAAGACTGGTGAGCAGCAGCAAGACATAAGCTTTTGGCATAGCAGATAGCCCCTTTTTCGCGATAACGGAAGAATGGATAATCATCTTGTTAATGAACATAACATTTTCGTTAGACTTGCAAAATAAGATTCTGTATAATAGAAAAAATTCGAAATAAAAGCTTCATAAAGTGGACTTCGACAAAATTTCATCTGTTTTTCGCGAAAAAAACGTGCCGCTGTTCGAATAATCAAAAGAGGGGAAGATCAAATGGAAGCTTTTGTCAGTAAAGTGCTGGATCGGGTCGATCTGCACATTCTGGATCTGCTGCAAAAGGACGCGACGATCAGCAATGCCGAGCTGGCGCGGCGCGTGAATTTGTCGCCGCCTGCGACGCACACACGGGTAAAGCGTCTGGAGGCGGAAGGCTATATCAATCGGCAGGTGGCGATTCTCGACCAGGAAAAGCTCGGCTTTGATTTGTTGTGCTTTATTTTTATCAGCACGAACATTCACCAGGCAGAACAGTTGGAGACGCTGGAAAACGCCTTGCGCGCCATGCCGGAAGTGCTGGAGGGCCACTGCCTGACGGGCGAATACGATTACTTGCTGAAAGTCGCGATCAAGGATCGGAAGGGGCTGAACAGCTTTATTCGCCGGCTGAACCAGCTCGGCATTTCCCGGCTGCAAACGAACCTGTCCCTGCGAGAAGTGAAATATTCGACGGTTTTGCCGATCACAGAGGCAGAGCAGGCGCCGTCCGACAGTCGCTAACGGGATTTTTCCGATATCATGCCGACCGAGAATCCGGCTTTCTTTTCGCAGAAGTCTGTTGATAAAACAGAAGATTTCCGTAATCATAGAACAAGAGACAGATTACGAGGAGAAAAAGGGGAATCAGACTGATGGCAATCAAGGCGATTTTATTTGATTTGGACGATACGTTATTGTGGGATGAGCGCAGTGTCAAAGAGGCGTTTCAGGCGACCTGTAGAGAAGCCGCCAAGCATTACGAGGTGGATGCGGAGCAACTGGAAGCTGCGGTCCGCAAGGAAGCTCGGGCGATGTATGAAGCCTTCGAAGCATTCCCCTTTACGAAAATGATCGGAATTAATCCGTTTGAAGGACTGTGGGCGCAATTTGCGGAAGGAAAGCAGGAGGAGTTTCGCCAGTTGCAAGCGTTCGTTCCTACGTACCGGAAGGAAGCGTGGACGCGCGGCTTGCGCTCTCTTGGCATTGAGGACGCGGAGCTTGGGCAAAAGCTGGGAGAGATGTTCGTCGCGGAGCGGAAAAGCCGTCCGCTCGTCTATGAAGAAACGTTCGAGGTGCTCGATCAGCTCAAAGCCAAATACAAACTGCTGCTGCTCACAAACGGCTCGCCTGATCTGCAAAAACAAAAGCTGGCAGGGGTGCCGGAGCTTGCGGCTTACTTCGACCATATCGTGATCTCGGGAGATTTCGGCCGAGGCAAGCCGGCGGCGGAGATTTTCGAGCACGCCATGAGCCTTTTGGGCATCACGGCGGAGGAAGGCGTCATGATCGGGGACAAGCTGACGACCGACATCCAGGGCTCCAACGCGGTCGGCATGCGCAACATGTGGATCAACCGGCACGGCGCGAAGCCGGAGGGCGAGATTGTTCCGGCGCATGAGATTACGAGCTTGCGCGAGATTCAAACCGTGATTGATACATGGGAAAACTAGCAGACAGACAAAGGACAAGCCCGCCGGACGTTTCGGCGGGCTTTTTTCCTAGCGTCTTATACTTCCAAGTGGAAGGTTATTCGCAGCCTGCACGGTCACGTCACTGCGATGCCTGAAAGAGAGAGGCGGGAGGAGGGACCCGTGTGAAGCGTCATCAAACAGATGGAGAACGGCAGCTTAGTCAGTTGTTTTCCCGGGAACACGTTGTCCTGGGACAATATATGGAAAAATTGAAGAAGCTTGTCTATCAAAACCGAAGCAATCATTTGCTCTTGCTTTGCCTGCCCTTTTTGCCGCATGTCCCCGCGCTTGTCAGCGTCATCTTTTTGCCGGGAGTCGTCAAAATGGCGATTGCCGCCAAAGGGGTAAAGCTGCCTGTAAAAACAGTCGGGATCATGGAGATCGGCAATGTCCTCTGGTTTTTGGCGGGGGGATATGTGCTGCTTGCGGTGTGACTGCCCCCACGCGAAATATGATGTTTACACACTGGTGAAGATTGGGAAAATAAGCTAAAGTCAGATCAACATTTGACGAAAACCAGACGTGGGGGAATGGTCAGTGTCTATGTTCGGCAGAAACGAGCCGTGTCCGTGCGGTTCGGGCAAAAAATACAAAATATGCTGTTTGCCTAAAGAGGAAGCAAAATGGTTGGCACTGTCCCAAAATCCTTCCCTTGCCGAAGTACAAGTGCAAAACGAATACTTCCAGCCCGCAACTACCTCGCACAACGCTTTGCAAGGAATGCGCGAATTTGCGTTGGCTGTCATGGACCAGATGGGAACGTATTTGAGACGGGAGCACAAGCGCGATGACATGATCCGCTTTCTGGCAACCGATCTGTTGAAGCTGGTGGATGAAGGCGAGCGCCATTATTTTGAGGCAGTCAGAGAGATACTGGAAATGAAAGGGCTGCCTCCAGCGGCGCGGAACCAGGTAAAGGCCGTACCTGCCTTGACCAGAGCGGAGCGCATTCTGGTCCGCAATGCAGCGCAGAGCATTTTGGCAGAGTATGCGTTTATGGGCGAACACGATACGGCCGATTACGGAGCGATGAAAGTCATCATGGAGTGCTGCTATCAGGCGGTTGCACGGGGCATCGAGGAACAGGCCGATTTGTGGAGCGTCAAGCTGTTTGTCGATACGGGCAACCAACTGGTCGATTGGGAATTGCAGTTCAGTGACGACATGGCGTTCGGGCTGGATCAGGAAGAGAGTGAGGTCATGATTTACTTTGACTGGCACTCGCTCGACGAGATTGAGAACGAATATGAATCCTACGCCCACACGCTCACCGGATTGCGCGAGGAGTCGTTGAAAACGTTGGCGACGGCTCTCGTCCAGGAATCGTCGACACCGCGCAAGTCAGCCGACAAAATCTCGTACACGGGACTGGCGATGAACTATTTCGGCTTGCTGGAGCAGGAGCTGCGGGATGTCATCTCTTTTCACGAAGGGGCGACCGCTCCGAAAAAACGGATGTGGCGAGAGCTGTGTGAATACTTGCAAAACGAGCACGTTCCGATCGTAAGCGACGGCATCGAGCTTTTGGGGGACAAGCTGAAAGCGTTGCACGGGCTGCGCAATCGGGCTGCACACGGGGAGTTCATTACGCATGAGGAATTTGCGGCAGTAAGAGCGCTGGCGCTCGACTCGAACTTGCTCGCGTACATCTCGCAGGCAAAATCGGCGTATGCCGAGCAGCGGGCTCAAGGCTAGGCCGGGTCAGAGTGCTGCTACCCGCCAGCCACGGAGACGTTTTGCACCAAAAAAATTGTCAGTAGCCACTATTTGCGAATAGTGGTTTTTCTGTTCGGCTCAGTGGTGCCGCGCCCCTCGCCTTGCCTGCTATAATAGACAAAAAATCGGTACAGACTATGAACTTTTGACCTGGACTGACCATGCTTTTCGCGGGAGGAACAGGCCAAAAGCGAATGCCAGAACGGCGGAACAAAAGGAGGTCATCATGTTCAAGATCACGCTGCCGCAGCTAGAATCCCATTTGTGGGAATGTGCCAATATTTTGCGCGGGAGCATTGACTCCGCTGACTATAAAAACTACATTTTCGGCTTGTTGTTTCTCAAGCGGCTGCACGATGTTTTCAGCGAAGCCGAGCAGCATCCCCCGGAGCGCGGAGATGGCGTCGGCGATGGCGACAAACACACTCGGGACGCTCACCTGTTTGTCGTCCCGGAAAACTCGCGCTGGCACAGACTGCAGGCGCTGACAGAAGGGATTGGAGCCGCGATCAACGAGGCGTTTGCCGCGCTCGAAGCGGAAAATCCCGTGCTGCGCGGCGTTCTGGCGACAATCGACTTCAGCGATACGGAAAGGCTGCCGGACAAGCTTTTGCAGCAGTTGATCCGGCATTTTTCCGCGATTGACCTCGGCAATGGCAACTTGTCGGAGCCGGATATTTTGGGACGAGCCTACGAATATTTGCTCAAGCAGTTTGCCGCTGATGCAGGGAAAAAGGGCGGAGAATTTTACACGCCGAGCAAAGTGGTGGAATTGATCGTGAGGCTCATCAAGCCGGAGGAAGGCATGCGCGTGTGCGACCCGACGGCAGGCTCCGGGGGGATGCTAATTCAGGCGGTGGACTACATCAAGGCAACAGGCGGCAATCCGCAGCGCATTACGCTGCACGGACAAGAGCGCAATTTGAAGACGTGGGCGATTTGCAAGATGAATTTGCTGTTGCACGGCCTTTGGGACCACCGGATCGAAAAAGGCGATACGATCCGCGAGCCGAAGCTGCTCGAAGATGGCGAGCTCATTTTGTACGACCGCGTCATTGCCAACCCGCCGTTTAGCCTGAGCAACTGGGGGCTGGAAGAAGCAAGGACGGACACGCTCGCCCGGTTTCGCTTCGGACTGCCGCCAAAAGACAAGGGCGATTTCGCTTTTGTGCAGCACATGGTGGCGACGCTTGCGCCAAACGGCAAGGCCGGGGTGGTCGTGCCAAACGGGGTGCTGTTTCGCAGCGGGGCGGAGGCGGCCATCCGCAGGGGGCTGCTGGAAGAAGACTTGATAGAAGCAGTGATTGGCTTGCCGCCCAACCTTTTTTACGGCACGGGGATTCCCGCTTGCATCCTGATTTTGAACCGCAACAAAGAGGCGGCGAAAAAGCGGAAAGTGTTTTTCCTGAATGGCGCAAGCGGCTATCAGGAAGGGAAAAACCAAAATTTCCTGCGCGACTCCGATGTGCAGGACATCGTGTCCGCCTATGAAAAGTGGGAAGCGGTCGACCAATACTGCCGGGTAGTCGAGCACAGCGAAATCCAGGCCAACGACTACAACCTGAACATGGCCCGCTACATCGACTTGTCCGAGCAGGAAGCGCAGATCGACGTAGGGGCAGCTCTGGCCAAGCTGCGCGCGCTGGAGGCAGAGCGTGGCGAGGTAGAGGGGAAAATGCTCCGTTTCCTGAAGGAGTTGGGGTACGATGCCTGAATGGAAAAAAGGGCCGCTCGGATGGGCCGTGCGCGTGCAAGGCGGCTATCCGTTTTCCTCGACCGCGTTTGTGGACAAAGGGGTTCCCGTCGTGCGGATGAGCAACATGAAAAACGGCCGCCTGGACTTGTCGCAGGCGAAATGCCTCGATAAAACCGCTCTTGAGAAGTTCAAGTCGTTCGTGCTCCAGCCAGGCGATCTGTTGCTCGGGATGTCTGGCAGTATTGAAAATTTCGCCGAAGTGCACGCAGACGATCTGCCCGCGCTGCTCAACCAGCGCGTCGGGAGATTGCAAGTCAAGGACGATGCGCTCGTGTGCAGAGAGTATTTGAAATTCGTGGTGACCTCCAAACGGTTTCGCGACCAGGTGCTGACCATGGCGGCGGGCGTGGCCCAGCTCAACATCAGCTCGAAACAACTGGAGTCCATCCCGATCTGCTACCCGCCCCTGCCGGAGCAGCAAAAAATAGCGGCCATTCTCGCCTCCGTCGATGCCGTCATCGAGAAGACCGACGCGATTATCGCCCAGGTGCAGGTTGTAAAAAAAGGGTTGACGCAGCAACTTTTTACGCAAGGAATCGGCCACACGGCGTTTGTCCAGACGAAAATGGGCACGATTCCAGAAGGCTGGTCGCTGGTCAGGCTCAAGGAGATCGCCAAGGTCAAGGGCGGAAAACGAGTGCCAAAAGGCAGCAGCCTGACAGACACCGTTACTCCTTATCCGTATATACGGGTATCCGACTTTGGCGAGCATACGGTGCGGATGGAGCAGCTCAAGTACGCAACCGAAGAGATTTACAGCAAAATCAAGCGCTACACCATCTCCAGACGCGATATTTACTTGTCGATCGCAGGCATTTATTTAGGCGTGGCGGGCAGAGTCCCGGACGCGCTCGACGGTGCGCTGTTGACGGAAAACGCGGCGAAAATTACGCCGACGAGCGACCAGGTTGATCTCGACTATTTGATGTTTGCCCTTGGCTCGGAATTTTGCCAGCGGCAGATTGCAGTGCTAAAAGGCGTGACAGGAGTGCCGAAGCTGGGCTTGAAGCGCGTGGAGACGATGCTCGTCCCCCTCCCCCCTCTGGAGGAACAGCAAAAAATCGTGGCCGGGATCAAAAGCGTCCTCTCCAAGCGCAGCATCGAGGAAGCGAGGCTGCAGCAGTTGCGGGCGGTCAAAAAAGCGCTGATGCAGATGCTGTTGACAGGCAGCGTGCGCGTGCAGCCGGACGAAGCGGCGGGGGAGAGCCGCCCGGCTTCGGTGCCATCACGCGTTTGACGCACGGGGCCGAGGCGTGCTGTGTCCTTGAGCCGCCGCGCGTACACCAGACTCAATCGCGCCTTGAATCCAGCCGTGGTACTGGGGAGAAGTGTGCTCCCCGGCCAAAGGCACAGGGCCTTCCTGCGCGGTCAAAAACCCGGACAGCTCCGTCTCCTGCAGCGGTTTGAACAAGGCAAAACCTCCTGCGGCAAAAGGCTGTGTCGCCCAATTGTGGACCACGCCTGTCACAAACGTCCTGTACACTTGCGCGTCGAAGAGGATAGCCAACTGGCGCAGCACCTGCCTGATTTGCTCGTCGTGGGACATGCTGATCCACGGCAGCGCGTCGTCTTCCCACGTGTAGCTCGCCAGGATGGTCCCGCCAGGCTGCTGAAACCCGTGGCTCGGATAATAGGCAAAGCGCAAAGGCAGGTCGCAGATCGTCTGTCCGCCGTACAGCCCTTCTTCTTCCCAAAATCTGCGCGAAAACTGCAAGCCGATTTTGGTCGCGGAGACGTAGTGGAGCTGGTGAATCGCCTTCCATTTTCCAAACGAAAACAGGCTCGTCGGCTCGACATCGACAAATTGCAGGACGGAAAAGGGGACGGTAACGATCGCGACATCTCCTTTCAGTTGAAACGAGCGGGAAGAGGCGAGGTTGATTCCCGATATGGCGATTTTTGGCCCGCGCTGGCTGATCTTGGTCATCTTGTGATGGAACAAAACGTTTTCCTGCAATTCCGGCGCGAACGACTGGGGAAGCTGGCCAAACCCTCCGCTTATTTCATAGAAGAGAGTAGCGGGTGAGAACAGGATGAAGTCGCGCAAAATTTCCAGAAAAGACAGCTCGGGAAAGCCTTCAAAGCCGCTCATGACCTTGATTTTGTCGACCGCCGCCGCTGACAGGGACGCACCGAGCGGATTGTGGCGCAAAAATAGCTCCATCGAATATTTATCGTATTCCTGGATGACAAGCGGCCAGTGTTGCTCCGGATTTTGCCGGATGAAATCGAGGAGCGACCCGATGGCCATGAGGGCAAGGGCGTCAGCCGACTTGCCTTTTTCGTGTGGCGCGACGGGGAAGCGCAGCATGTCTGGCTGTTGCTCGTACAGCCAGCGCCGTTTTTTGATTCCGTTTACGTAAAGGAGATCGTTCGGCGTGCTGTTGATGAACTTGTTGAGAGGCAGCCCGAACTTGGCGATGTAGGCCATCGTGAGCTGGTGGGTGCTGGGGATGCGCATGGCGCCGGCTTCCAGGTAGTGGCCGTCTGTAAAAGGCGCGCGCAGCGTGAGCACTCTGCCGCCGAGGCGTTCCGACGCTTCCACAATCGTGACGCGGTGCCCGGCTCGCTTCAACAGCGACCCGGCGACCAGTCCAGCCATGCCAGCGCCGACAATGATGATCTTTTTGGGCTGGTTCGTCGGTGGCAGCCCGTCGCGGATGATGGTCAGCATTTGCGATTCAGTCAGGGAGGATGAAGTGATCTCCATTTCGTTTCTCCTTTGTGCACTTGTAAAAATAAGGTATTCTCGCATGGCGCAATGGTGTTTGCCAGATTCCATTTTCATCCAAGTCATGGTAGACTGGAATGGTAGGGGAACAAATGATCGGGGGTCGAGTCATGCTGCCAACATACGTAATCTGGAAACCAAGCACGGGAGCGGGGTATGAGCATCTTGCCATCAGCGAAAGCGAGGAGCAGTTGACAGTCGACAGCTTCGTGATCGGGGAGAGCGAACCGGACAAGCTCGCGAGAATCCAGTATGAAATCGTGCTCGATCGTAGTTGGGCCACGAGAAAAGTTTCAATTCGGCATTGGGGAGGGCAAAAAGCGCTCTGTCTTTTGTCCGACGGAAACGGACAGTGGACGGACGAGGCGGGACAGCCGATTGCCGAGCTGGCAGGCTGCGTCGATATTGATCTTTCGTGTACGCCGTTCACGAACACGCTGCCGATCAGAAGACTGGCGTTTACTCCGAACGTGCCGCAGGAGATCGACGTCGCCTATTTTTCTGCCTACGAGCTGACCTGGCGGCGGGTGCGGCAGCAGTACACGCTGCTTGCGTCTGACGCCGATACTGCGGTGTTCGAATATCGCGCGGGCGCTTTTGTGCAAAACATCACAGTGGATGCAAACGGTCTTGTCCTTTTGTATCCCGAGCTTTTTGTTCGCGAGAGGCCGCTGGCCGCAAGCGGTATCGAAGTGGAAGCAGGCAAGTAGAAAGGGGCCGTTTTGTCATGGCGGAGCGTTTTCTGGCGGGGCTTTTGGCCAGCTTTTTGTTTACGTTTGGCGCGGCGATCTTCTATTTCCAAGATCGCTTCATGGTTCTGCCGACGGCTATGTTCACATTCCCGACCGTCTTTGTATTGGGGCTGCCGCAATCTGTCGCGATCGACTGGCTCCTGCGGCCTTTGCGCAGTAGAAAAAGGAGCAGAGTGGTCGTGCTGCTGGAGGCTTTGCTCTACGCCGTAGCCGGAATCGCGGCGACCGCCTTGTTACTCTGGCTCGTAACAGGAGAGTTGTTCAAGGGGATTTCTTCTTTTTACTGGCTGGGGATGACGGCTTCGTTGCTTTACTATGCGTGCTTGCTCGCCCTCAGAAGGCAGAGGAAAAAGCGGGACACGCCGCATGCCAAGGAAGCCGAGAACGAATGAAGCGAAGGAGACGGGTTGAGCACATTGGAAAAGGCAATTGCACTCGCGGCACAGGCGCACGCGGGGCAAACAGACAAAGGCGGGAATCCGTACATCCTCCATCCGTTGCGCGTGATGCTGAACATGCCAACGGACGAGACGAAAATCGCGGCTGTGCTGCATGACGTGCTGGAAGACACCGCTGTCACGGTGGCGGATTTGCAGGCGGCAGGCTTTTCCGAACCGGTCATTGCCGCAGTGATTGCTCTGACCCGGCGCGAAGGCGAAGCCTACGAGGACTTCATCCGCCGGGCGAAGCAGGATGCGATCGCCAGGCAGGTGAAGCTGGGCGATATCGAGGACAACATGGACTTGTCGCGGATTTTGGAACCGACTGAACAAGATTACGAAAGACGCAAGCGCTACGAGAAAGCTGCCCTGCTGCTGACTTCGCAAGGGCAATACGAGGGGAACGGCTAGCGGCGGCAGCTTTTCTTGACGGCGGCTGTTTTGGTGAGCTATAGTGGGAGTAACCTTATCAGGGGAGAGATGTTGATGTCGGCGGTTGTTCTTAACTAACGCAATTCCATACAAAAGGCTAGGAGCAAGTTCACGAAAATTTTGCACGTTTGGCAAAGTTTATTTGTGATGGTTACTTTCCGGCCTTGGAATTTGTTAAGAACAGCGGATATCATCCAATGCTCCAGGGGTTTTTCCCCCAATCATTGCGCCCAAATCCGTGCTGTTTTCAGCGCGGTTTTTTTGACGGATAAGAAAGTATAAATTTTGAGGAAGGGGAGTACCCATCCTTGTTAAGTTATTTGTAAAATAGAG
>NZ_JBYTBG010000054.1:0-27523 GCF_058788915.1 Brevibacillus sp. FW301-21C12A | reverse complement strand
GAGAGAAAGTGTTTTCGAGGATGGGGCCTGTTTTTGGACAGAAAGGTAATCCTCGAAAAAAGTGCGGAATGTTGAGGGCTTTGACTATAAGTAAAGCCTTGGCATTACTGAGTTGTTCATGCCGACCAAGGTCGGTTACATTGAGGACCCGAGGTACGAGGGGACTGAAACTTTGTTTTTTTGTATGTCACCCCTTGTTGTTATCTTTGTTACATTAAGGACCCGAGCAACGAGAGCACTAAACCCTCTCCCCCACTTGTCAGAATAGCCGATTCATGCACCCATGCCTCAACGTATGGGAAGGCTCAACAAAATTTTTCCCAAAATTGCAGCAAAAGCCGAATGCTCCATAACCTGCACAAAAGCCTGCATGTAAAACACACCACCTGCCTCATTACTCGCACCCCCATTTCACCCAAATCCCAAGTAGCACGAACCCGAAGAAGCCATCGACATCCCACAAGAAACAATCGCCCCACCCCCAAACCCTCTGCCCAGCACAGCAACCCCAAACAACAACAAGCCGCATCACCTGCGAAATGCAGAAGATGCGGCTCTTTTCTTTTCGTTACTGACCGAATCAAGCAGATTTCTGTATATCGCTCGCCTCGCTCAGCGACAAGTTTTTCGTTTCAGGCGCCCAGGCGATGGACACCAGTGTGCCAAGCACCAAAACGGCTGTCAGGGCGAGCATCGTCGGGTGAATCCCGTAGCTGTCGATGCCGATGGGCAAAAGGAAAGTGCCGATGGCCGAGCCGAAGCGGCTGAAAGATGTCGCCAGCCCTACGCCGCTTGAGCGGACTTCTGTCGGGAAGCTCTCTGCCGGGAAGACGCCGACGAGGTTGCTGACGGCGGACATGATTAACGTAAAGACGGCAAAAACGAGAATCATCAGGAAGGTCATACTCTCAGGCAGCACAGTCAACAGGAACAGCGTCACGGCCAAAACGATAAACGAACTAATCAAAAAGCCGCGGCGGGAAAACTTGATGGTGAACCAGATGCCCAGGATGGCACCGACGACGAGCAAGGCGTTCAGCAGCAAATCGGTACCGAAGTTTTCGCTCAGGCCCATCGTTTCCAAAATCGCGGGCAGAAACGTGTAGATAGCGAAGTAAGGGATAACCAGGCAAACGAAGAACAGGCAGTTAAAAGCTGTACGCTTGCGCATGCCTTTGCTGAACAGGCGGGCGAAGCTGCCTTGCGTTTTCGGAACGGGTGTCTCGTCATCTAAAACAATGTTGGGGCCGAGATACTTTTTGACGATTTGCCGCGCCTCATCGATTCGGCCTTTGTTAATCAGCCAGCGCGGAGATTCGGGCGTACCGATTCGCAGGAGCAAAATAATGACAGCAGGAAGGGCAGAGGAAGCCAGCATCCAGCGCCAGGCGTCAGGTCCCAGACTGAGCAGGTTCATGCCGATCACGGTAGAGGCGACGTAACCGACTGTCCAGATGACGCTGAAGGAGCCGAGCAAAACACCGCGATGCTTTTTGGGCGAAAACTCGGCCAGCATGGTGTGGCCGACACTGTAGTCCCCACCCATTCCAATTCCGATCAGGATGCGCAAGAGAAAGAGCTGTGCGGGAGTTTCAGCGAAAAATTGCAGGAAGGAGGCCAGGGTAATCAGGATAAAGCTCAGGACGAAGATTTTTTGCCTGCCGATAAAGTCAGAAATATACCCGAGAATCAGACTGCCGAGAAAAAGACCGATCAAGGCAGAGCTGCCGATCAGGCCCGTCCACAGCGGGTCCAGATTCATTTGCGGTTTGATGAGTGTGAAAGCGATTCCAATAATACCTAACACATAACCGTCAGTGAAGTGGGCGCCGAAAGTAAGCGCTGCCATCTTGATGTGGAATTTGCTCAGCGGAGCGTCATCCATTTTGATCGTTTGACTGCTGTTCACATGAACTCCCCCTTGTTGAAAGACTGAAAAGCTTGCGGTTCGCCGAAGTAGGGATTGGGCGAGGTGTATCCAAGTTGAAAAAGAAGGACCGTTCATAATGTGAACTATTTATTCGCAATGTGAAACTAAAGTGATTATATGATTGAGTGTCGAGAATTGTCAATCATTTTTCAAAATGTTCATGCCGGGCCTTCGGCGGGCTGATTTTTCTTAGAATAGCCCAATCGCCGCAAAATAAAAAAGCCTGGCGCATCATAACTAACGCACCAGGCTTCGGGTCTGTCCCGTGGGAGCGGCTCCCTTTTTGCTGCACTCATTGCAGGTGATCGGCGATGTCGCGAGCTGCCGCGAACAACTGCTCTGTACAGGCCAATACTTTTTCCTCGGTAAACCGGAAGTTCGGCCCGCAGACGCTGATGAAGGCAACGAGCGCATTTCGCTTGTCAAAAATAGGGGCGGAAATTCCGTTTTCGTTTACATCCAGCTCGCCGAGGACGATAGCGTAACCGAGCTTTTTGACCTTCTCGATTTCTTGGCGCAATCGCTCAGGATCTGTAATCGTATTCGGAGTGATTCGTTCCAGGGGCTGCTCCAGGTAGTAATTGAGCTCTTCTGCTGAAAAGGTACTGAGAAGCACCTTGCCATTGGAGGTGCAGTGCAAAGGCAAAAAGACGTTCACATAGTGAGCAACCCGCACGCTGTTCGCCGGGTCGATCTGGTCGATGGTCAGCGTGCCATAGTGCTTCGGAACGCTGAGCAGCACCGTTTCCTGCGTCTGTTCGCGCAATTGCTCCATGCTTTTTCGGGCGCGGCGAATGAGCGAGCCGTACTGCGGGGCTTGGGCAGCAAGGCGATGGGCGGCGTAGCCGAGCAAGTACCCTTTTGTCAGCGGGTCGCGTTCAATATAGCCGTGATTTTCAAGCGTTCCGATCAGTCGCCATACCGTTGTCCGATTCATTCCGGACATTTCGGCCAAATCTACGATGGAAATGGGGTCTTTGCTCTCGCCTACGAGTTGGAGGAGCTGCAGAGCACGATCGACTGCTTGAACAGATGAGTTTTCCTGTTTCATGTGCACGTTTACACTCCATTATTTTTTTCCAATGTAGATCATTATAGCGTAGATTTTTGTTTGAAAGCTATCCGTTTGTGCAGCTTCCTGCCCGCAAGCCTGCATGGAGGAAAGCCAAACAGACGGCTTCGCCGAGAAAAATTGTTTGTTTGACATCGGGAAATCGACGAATTATAATCGCGTTAAGTTCATATAGTGAACGAAATGTTCGTATTGTGATTAAATTGTCGTGTCTGCAAATAACGGCCCTTGGTCTTTTTCTTTCGGAAAAGCCACGAGCCAGTGTAGGGCTGGAGCGACGAGGATGCTTTGTTATTTGCAGAAGATGGCAGTTGCCATGTACAGTAGGGGGCAGCCTGACTTCCCCCTTTTGGGAGGCGGTTTACATTTCCTGTGACGGATGGGTAGCAACGAGAAAAGAACAGGATTCGTTTGGCACGGTGGAGATTCCACAGGAGGCGCTTTACGGGATTCAAACCGTGAGAGCGTTGCAAAATCTCTCGTTTTCGGGCAAGCGCCTGGGGCAGTATCCCACCTATATCGCTGCGCTGGCGCAGGTGAAGAAGGCTGCGGCACGGGCGAATGAACGAGCGGGGGTACTTGCTGCCGATATTTGTGCGGCAATTGAAAAAGCTTGCGACGAGCTGATCGCCGGAGCGCATCTGGAGCATTTTCCGGTCGATATGTTGCATGGCGGCGGCGGGATTGGAACGAACATGAACGTCAACGAGGTGATTGCCAATCTGGCAAACGAGCATGCGGGGATGGCGCACGGGACGTATTCTCCGGTTCATCCGGTCGATCATGTGAACGCTTCCCAGTCCACGTCAGACGTTTGCCATACGGCGATGCGCATGGCGATTGTCCAGGAGTACGAGGGCCTCAACGAACTGCTGGCCCGCATGCAAAAGACGTGGGAAAGGCTGACGACGAACCTGATGAGCGTGACGACCATTGCCCGAACATGCTTGCAAGATGGCATGCGGGTCCAGTTGGGCGAGACGTTCAGCGGGTATGGGGCAGTCATTGGGAGGCGCCATGCCGCATTGACGCATGCTGTACAGCAGTTGAATGCCGTCAATTTGGGCGGTACGGTCATCGGCTCGGGAGTGGGAGCGCCAAAAGCTTATCGCGATGCGGTTCTCTCCGAGCTTTGCGAGGTGTCCGGCCAAAAGCTGCATCATCGGGAAAACTTGTTCGACGCGGCGCAAAACATGGACGATCTGGCGCAAGTCTCCGCGCAACTGTCCTTGTTGGCGACGTGTTTGTTGAAAATTTCCAAAGATTTGCGCCTACTGTCATCCGGTCCGGAGGCTGGCTTTGCAGAAATTACGCTGCCAGGCGTGCAGGCGGGGTCTTCCTTTTTCCCCGGAAAAATCAATCCGGTCGTACCCGAGACTCTCATCCAAAGCTGCTTTCAGGTTTTGGGGTGTGACCGGGTTGTCCAGGCGACGCTTGCGCATGGCGAACTGGATTTGAACGTATTTGAGGGAGCAGCGGGAGCCAATATTTTGGATGCGTTGCAGATGCTGAAGCAGTCCCTCGCCCTTTTCCATGAGAAATGTCTGGCGGGCATTGAAGCCAACGAAGCAAGATGCGCAGAGCTTGCCAACAGCTTCATTCCGCTCGTGGTCGAGTTGAAAGAGAAGCACGGGTACAGCTTCGTTTCCCGGCTGCTCAAGGAACAAGGCAGGGAAGGGGTCAAAAGCTTTTCGCGAAACGGAGGTCATCACAGTGAACGAGACAAATGCTAAAAAGCAATTTGAAGGAATCGACCAGCCGAAGCTGGCGTGGGCAAAAGAATGGCTGCAACAGACGAAAAAGCTGTATATCAACGGCCAATGGGCAGACAGCACAGGGGATGAAATCATTACGTCGACGAATCCTGCAAACGGTCTCATCAACGGTTCGTTCCAGGTAGCGGCTCCAGAGGACGTCGATCGCGCAGTCGCAGCGGCACGTGCGGCTTTTGACGATGAGAACGGGGCATGGCGCAAGACAACGCGCAAGGAGCGGGCAAAAATTTTGCGCAAGATCAGCGCCCTTCTGGTCGAGCATCAGGCGGAGCTGGCCACGTTGGAAACGCTGGACAACGGCAAGCTGTACACCGAGTCCTACAAGGACGACGTGCAGGAAGCTTCGGATGTGTTCGAATACTACGCAGGCTGGACAGACAAATACTACGGGGAAAACAATCCGGTCGAAGGCAACTTCCTGAGCGTAACTACCCGGGACCCGATTGGCGTATGCGCGCAAATTGTGCCGTTCAACTTCCCGATTGATATGGCCGCGTGGAAGCTTGCTCCTGCCCTTGCCATGGGCAATACGATCATCCTGAAGCCTTCGGAGGAAACGTCTTTTTCTGCCATCCGCTTGTTTGAGCTGATTCATGAAGCAGACATTTTACCGCCGGGCGTCATTAACCTCGTGCTTGGCGCAGGCAGTGTCGGTTCGCAGTTGAGCCGCCATATGAATGTGGACAAGGTGACTTTTACAGGAAGCACGGCTGTGGGCAGACAGCTTGTCCGGGATTCCGCCGATTCCAATCTCAAGCCCGTCTCGCTGGAGCTGGGCGGCAAATCCCCGAATATTTTGTTCAGCGACGCACCGAATTTGGAGGCCGCGATCGAACGTTCTTTTTACGGGCTGTTCACGCATAAGGCGGAAAAATGTTCAGCGCCGACCCGGCTGTTCGTGCAGCGCGACATTTACGAGCAAGTAGTCGAGCGGCTTGCGGCGATGGCTGACAGCTACAAGCTGGGAGATCCGTTTGACCCGGAGACAGACCAGGGCGCACAAGTGTCCAGAAAGCAAATGGAGCGCATCCTGGGCTACATCGCGAGCGGAAAGGAACAAGGCGCGCGCGTAGCGGCAGGCGGCGAGCGCGACCTGACCGGAGACAATGCCAACGGCTACTTCATCCGCCCGACCATTTTTGCCGACGTGCACAACAAAATGAAGATCGCGCAAGAAGAAATCTTCGGTCCGGTGCTTTGCGTGATTCCGTTTGACACCGAGGAAGAAGTGGTGGAAATGGCGAACGACACCGTCTACGGCCTGGCGGCAGGTTTGTGGACAGGCGATATGTCGCGCGCGCATCGCGTGGCAAACAAGCTGCAGGCAGGCCAAGTATTCGTCAATCGCTACGGCTGCTATGACTTCGCAAGCCCGTTCGGCGGCTGGAAGCAAAGCGGTTGGGGCAAAGAGTTTGCGATTCACTCCTTGTCATCCTACACAAAGGCAAAAGCGATCTGGTTTGCCTACTGAGTTTGCGCTTTTCCTTGCGTTACCAAAGCTATTCCACTACGAGTTCAGTCCGCGAAAGAGGGAGTCAGACATGAAAATGAGAGCAGCCGTGATGACAGGCGTCGGCCAACCGCTTGCCATCCAAGAAGTCACACTGGACGTACCAAAAGCAAATGAAGTCTTGGTCAAAATAGCAGCAACAGGCGTCTGCCACAGCGACCTGAACGCGCTGGAGGATGCGAGCACGCCATTTCCAACCATTTTGGGGCACGAGGGCGCCGGGATCGTCGAAGCCGTAGGGCCGAACGTCACAAAAGTAAAGCCGGGCGATAAAGTAGCGCTGAGCTGGGTTCCGTACTGCGGCACCTGCGAATTTTGCGTGACGGGCGATGTACATTTGTGCGAGGCGGCATTCGGTCCGATGTTTGAGGGAACCTTGCTGGATGGCACGAGCCGTCTGAGCAAGGAAGGCGAAAAGATTTACCACAATTCGCTCTTGTCTACCTTTGCTGAATATACCGTTGTCCCGGAAATGTCCTGCGTCAAGCTGCCGGACGAAATGCCGCTCGCGCAAGCTTCGCTGATCGGCTGCGGCGTCGCGACCGGATACGGCGCAGCCGTTCACGCCGCGGGTGTGACCCCAGGCAGCACGGTAGCAGTATTCGGTATCGGCGGCGTCGGAGTCAACGCGATCCAGGGCGCGCGCATCGTCGGCGCTTCCAAAATCATTGCTTGCGACATGAAGCCAGCCAACTTGGAGATCGCGAAAAAATTTGGCGCGACGCATACGATTCTCGTAGGAGAAGAAAATGCGGAGGAACGGCTGAAAGAGCTGACGGACGGATTCGGCGTTCACTTTGCCATCGATTGCACAGGAAACACGCATGCGACCCAGAGCGCCTGGAAAGGTACGCGCAAAGGCGGCACCGTCGTCGTCATTGGCGCGTTCCATCCCGCTAAAGAAATTACGCTCCCAGCC
This sequence comes from Brevibacillus sp. FW301-21C12A, assembly GCF_058788915.1. Classification (NCBI taxonomy): domain Bacteria; kingdom Bacillati; phylum Bacillota; class Bacilli; order Caryophanales; family Paenibacillaceae; genus Brevibacillus; species Brevibacillus sp. FW301-21C12A. Next base: position 20,317 of record NZ_JBYTBG010000054.1, on the reverse strand, counting down.
GGCGGCTTCCACCGCGTCGGCAAAGTGCTGAAAGGCAGCTTTTACGGCAACACCCAGCCATTCCGCGACTTTCCGGCGATCGCCAGGCTGTACCTGGACGGAAAGTTCAATCTGGACGATCTGGTGCTGGACCGCATCGGGCTGGACGAGATCAACAAAGCTTTTGACTCGTTCCACGATGCATGCTGCATCAACGTTGGCAGAACGGTTATCGAGTTTTCTGAAAACTAGACAGAGGGAGCGTTCCTCCTGCTTGCACTCGCGCTTGGGTGGAGCAGGAGGTTTTTTTGTGGAAGGGGTTGTTGACAGGATGGGCATAGAGTGGGGGACAGCGGGAAAGAAAGTGGCTCCTGCAACGGTGTTATCTGTTATCGTCCGTACGGATCGCTTTTTCCATCTGGGGGATCGTGTGACGGAAAATATCAGATAAAAGTAGCGGAGATGATTTTGGGTGTTGTCAAATTATTTCGGATGGGCGTATTTGTTTTGGTGGAGTGAAGTTCTTCTTTATTTTTGCCGGATTTTTGGCTCACCAAGTGTAGTCGATCCAACTTGGCAATGTGAGCGTGCGGGGGTGAGAGGGGCGAAGGTCAGACGTTTTGCCCCCAACAGATTTCTCTTTTCCCGCCAATCCATCCCAGCATAAAAAGCGAATGCTGCTTTTCACTAATCACCTACCTTCATTATCCTTGACGTTCCAAAAGTAATGCATGATGCCCCCTCCCATCATGGCTGCCTCGCTTACAGCAGCGCCTCGACGACTTTTCCCAAAAAGCATCCCCCAACACATGCCCCTACCGACCAGTCAACCAGCCATTAATCCCCCTCCCCAAAAACCCAAAGAATTTTCTGTTGATTTCGCAAAGTCTTTAAATTATAATTTTAAAAAAGTCAACTAAATCGGTTTATATATTTTTTACTCACTAACTAAACCGATTTATCAAAACCTGAGGAAACAAAGCTTGCCAACAAGCAAATAAAGCAACCAAACAACAATCAAGCAGGCAATCAATCCTCACAACGCATTGGTGCATGGCTTAAAGAAGGAGGATCTGTAATGTCGTCAAAATATGGCGTTTTTACATTAGGGGACGCCATGGTTACGTTAAATCCGTCAGTAACGGGACCCTTGCGATTTGTCCCTGCGTTTGAAAGGAAGGCTGGAGGAGCGGAGTTCAACTTTGCGATCGGTTGCTCGCGGCTCGGGTTGCGGTCGAAGTGGTTGAGCCGTTTGGGACAGGATGAGTTCGGGCGGTTCATCTACAATTTTGCCCGCGGGGAAGGGATCGACGTGGAGGATGTCGCTTTTGTCGAAGGCTATCCGACGTCGGTGAACTTCAAGGAAATCCGGGAGGACGGCTCCGGAAAAACGTTTTATTACCGCTATCACTCCCCGATCCTGACGTTGCAGCCAGGTGATATTACAAAAAAGATGTTCGAGGGAATCCATCTCATCCACATCACGGGCGTGTTTCTGGCGATTGACCCGAAAAACGTGGAGATTGTCAAGCGAGTGATCGAGGTCGCGCGGCAAAAGAGCATCCCGGTGTCGTTTGACCCGAATATCCGCCTGAAGCTGTGGACGATTGAGGAAGCGAGAGCTGTGTATGCGGAGCTGTTCCCGTTTGTCGATATTTTGCTGACGGGACGAGATGAAATCGAGCTGATACTCGGAGATGCCTCGGAGGCTGCGCTTGTAGAATTTGCGAAGCGCTTCCAGATCGAGCAGTTGGTTATCAAGGACGGGGCTAACGGGTCCAAGGTGTACCACAATGGCGTCTGGCATGTGAAAAAAGCTTTCCCGGTCGTGCCCGTAGACACGGTTGGCGCAGGGGACGGCTTCGATGCCGGCTACATTTACGGTTACTTGCACGGCTTGCCGCTGGACCGCAGACTGGAATTTGCCAATGCGGTAGGCGCGATTGTGACGACCGTGTCGGGAGATAACGAAGGGTTGCCTTACGCCGAGGAAGTGTGGTCCTTTTTGCAAAACGAAACCGTGATTGCCAGATAAGCAGCGACATGGGCGCTATCCATTCTTTCAAAAAGTAGGTGGAAAAATGAAAGCGGTTCAAGTACGAAAAGCACATGAGCTTGTCATCCAGCATGTAGAGAAGCCCCAGATTTCCAACCCGACCGATGTGCTGGTAAAAGTAAAGCGAGTCGGGATATGCGGCTCGGATATGCACATTTACCACGGGACAAATCCGCTTGCGACTTTGCCGCGGGTGGTCGGGCATGAAGTAGCCGGAGAAGTCGTAGCCGTTGGCGAGAAGGTGACCAGTGTCCAGGCAGGCGATCATGTGGTGGTGGAACCGATCCGCTATTGCGGAGCGTGCTACGCTTGCCGCAAAGGTCGTCCGAATGTGTGCGAAAAGCTCTCCGTGTTTGGCGTCCACGAAGATGGCGGGATGCGGGAATGGTTTGTGCTTCCTGAAAAGCAGCTCCATGTGGTGGACGCTGCGCTGCCGTGGGAAGAAGCCGTTTTGGCGGAGCCTTACACAATCGGTGCGCAAGCCGTGTGGAGAGGGGAAGTCGAGGAGGGAGACACTGTCCTGATTCAAGGAGCGGGGCCGATCGGGATTTGCATTCTGAAGATGGCGAAGCTCCGGGGGGCAACGGTGATGATGACCGATTTGAGCGAGCAGCGCCTGGCTTTTGCCAAGGAAAACGGCGCAGACGTCACGGTGAACGCCGGACAGGAAGACGTGCGCCAACGCGTGCAGGAGTGGACGAATGGCGAAGGCGCGAATGTCGTGATTGATGCGGTTTGCTTGCCGATGACGTTTGAGCTGTCCTTCGACGTTGTTTCGGTGGCTGGGCGGATTGTCGTGCTTGGCTTTGACGAGCGTCCTTCCGCGATTCCGCAGTTGCCGATCACGAAAAAAGAAGTGACGATCAAAGGCTCCAGACTTCAGACCAACCAGTTCGGCAAAGTAGTCAAACTGCTGAACGAAGGAAAGCTCCGGCATAACGGGCTGGTCACGCACACGTTTTCGCTCGATGAGGTCCAGCAGGCGTTTGATTTCGTAGAAAGTCATCCAGAACAAGTGCGAAAAGCGATCATCGTATTTGAGTAAGGAGGAAGCGAATGGATAAATACGCGGTGATTCAGCAAATCATGAAGACGAAGGTCGTCGCGGTGATTCGCGGACAGACTGGCGAGGAAGCGGTTCAGCTCTCAAAAGCGGCGATAGAAGGCGGGATTCGCGCCATCGAACTGACCTATACGACTCCGGCTATTGCTGATGTGTTCCGGGAGCTGCAGCATACAGACGCTCTCCTGGGTGCCGGTTCCGTCATGGATTCGGAAACGGCACGGCACGCCATATTGGCAGGCGCCAAATTCGTCGTCCTCCCATTTTATTGAAAGCGTTGCCGAGCTGTGCAATCGCTACGGAGTTCCGTATATGCCGGGCTGCATGACGATTCGCGAAATGACGCTGGCTCTTGAGGCCGGATGCGATGTGTTGAAGCTGTTCCCGGCCAACCATTTTGCGCCTTCCTTCATCAAATCGGTCAACGGTCCGCTGCCGAACGCGCGCATCATGCCGACTGGCGGGATCAATCTGGACAATGTGCAGGAATGGCTGAAGGCAGGGGCGGTTGCGGCCGGAATCGGCAGCGACTTGAACAAAGCGTTCCAGAGCGGGGGCTATGAAGCCGTCGTGGAATTGAGCAAACAATATATGCAAAAGAGTGCAGAATAACGGGGGTGCGCCATGAATATCACGTTCAGATGGTATGGGAGAGGCAATGACACGGTAACGCTTGACCAGGTCAAACAAATCCCGGGAGTAAAAGGGATTGTCTGGGCATTGCACCAAAAGCCTGTCGGAGAAGTATGGGAAAAAGCAGAAATCCAAGCGGAAATCGACTACATCCAATCCTTTGGCTTCCACGCCGATGTCGTTGAAAGCGTTAACGTCCACGAGTCGATCAAGCTGGGCAACGAAGACCGGATGAAATATATCGAAAATTACAAAGAGACGATCCGCAACCTCGGCGCAGCCGGAGTCAAAGTCATCTGCTACAACTTCATGCCGATTTTTGACTGGACCCGCACCGAAATGTTCCACCCGCTGGAAGACGGCTCCACGGCTTTGTTTTACGAAAAAGCAAAGGTGGATAACCTCGACCCGCAGGAGCTTATCAACACAGTGGCAGCCGCTTCCGACTTGACGCTGCCGGGCTGGGAACCGGAAAAGCTGGCGCGCATTTCCGAGCTGTTCGAAGCCTACAAACATGTAGATGAAGAAAAGCTCTGGGAGAACCTGGGAATTTTCCTGAAAGAAATCTTGCCTGTCGCGGAAGAAAGCGGAATCAAAATGGCGATCCATCCGGACGATCCGCCATGGTCGATCTTCGGCTTGCCGCGCATCATCACGGGACCTGAAAGCTACGAGAAGCTCATTGCGATTTCGGATTCCCCGGCGAATGGCATTACGATGTGCACAGGCTCGATGGGGGCCAACCCGGAAAACGATATGGTGGAAGTCGCGAAAAAGTACGCGTATCTCGCTCCTTTTTCCCATATCCGCAATGTGAAAATTTATGAAAACGGAGACTTCGTGGAAACTTCCCATTACACCCAAGACGGCTCTATCAACGTACAGGGTGTGGTGGAGCAGTTGAGCAAGCAAAACTACACCGGCTATGTCAGACCTGACCACGGGCGCCATATTTGGGGAGAGGTTTGCCGCCCTGGCTACGGACTGTACGACCGTGCTCTGGGGATCATGTACTTGCTCGGCTTGTGGGATGCCCATGAAGCAAGCAAGGCGGCGAGCAAGCAATGATTCCGATTCACGAAAACTTAAACGGAAGAGTCGCCGTCATCACAGGCGGCAGCGGCGTATTGTGTTCGAGAATGGCAGAGGAATTGGCGCGCCACGGGATGAAGCTGGCGATTTTGAACAGGACGGCGGAAAAAGGACAGCAGGTAGTCGACAGCATCAGCCAAGCAGGCGGAACCGCCATGGCGATCGCAGCGGATGTCCTGGACAAAGCTTCTCTCGTCGCAGCCAGAGAGCAGATTTTGGCAGCATACGGCCGCGTAGACATGCTTATCAATGGCGCGGGCGGCAACCACCCTGATGCGATCACCGCTGCCGAGACATACGAGGAAGAGGCGGACGGAAAATCGTTTTTCGACTTGGAGGAAAGTGGTTTCTCGCAAGTGTTCTCGAGCAACTTCACGGGCACATTTTTGGCAAGTCAGGTGTTCGGGAGAGCGTTGCTGCAAGCGGAAGCACCTGTTATCATCAACGTTTCGTCGATGAGCGCCTACTCCCCGATGACAAAGGTGCCCGCCTACAGCGCGGCCAAGGCTTCCATCAACAACTTCACCATGTGGATGGCGGTTCACTTTGCCGAGGCTGGGCTGCGCGTGAATGCGATCGCTCCCGGATTCTTTTTGACGCAGCAAAACCGCAACCTGCTGCTGAACGAAGACGGCAGCTACACAGCCAGATCGAACAAAATCATTACCGCTACGCCGATGAAGCGGTTCGGCCAGCCGGAAGACTTGCTCGGCACACTGCTCTGGCTCGCCGATGAATCATACTCCGGCTTTGTCACCGGGATCACGGTGCCTGTCGACGGCGGATTCATGGCCTACTCCGGCGTGTAAACAAACGTGGCAGCCTGACGCAACAGTCGCATTCGAATCGTGGACATGGATGGAAAAGGTGCTCTCTTTACAGCCGCAAACGCAAGGGAAATCGGCAATTGTAAATCTGTTCCACATCCGATAGAATATTTCTTGATTGCAGGATAAACCGTTTTATCTCTGCGGACAAAGACGAGACTATAAGGAAATGGTCGTATCGTGGACCGGATTTACTTTACAAGACAGGAATGAGTGAACTGAAAAACATTACCATTGCCGATGTTGCGAAACATGCGAATGTATCGAAGAGCACCGTTTCCCAATACTTGAACAAGCGATATGAATACATGAGTGAAAAAACACGGAAAAAGATTGAGGAAACGATCAAGGAATTGAACTACGAGCCGAATATTATTGCCCGCAGCCTGAAGCAGAAGTCTACGTTTACCGTAGGGGTAGTCGTGGCCAATATTCTTCATACGTTTTCCACCCAAATCATCCGTGCGATTGAAAACTATTTTTATCAACAAGACTTTCACATTATTGTCTGCAACGCGGATGACGAGCCTAAAAAGGAAAAAAAATATATCGAAATGCTGAGGGCAAAGCAGGTCGATGGCATCATTATTTTTCCGACAGGCGGCAATCTTGAGCTGTACAAACGGATGAAGCGCGACGAGTTTCCGATTGTGTTCATGGACCGGACGATCCAAGACCTGGGCATTACGACAGTCATGCTCGACAACCATCTTGCGGCCAAACTGGCTGTCGATCATTTTGTCGAAAAGGGTTATGAGAATATTGCTATTGTTACTACTTCCATCATTCGCAATATCAGCCCGCGCGTTGAGCGTATCCAAGGCTACAAGGATGCCTTGCAGGGCCATGACCTCCCCGTCCATCCAGACTACATCAAGACGGCAGACGTAGAAAAAATTCCCGCAGCGCTATCGGAGCTGTTCGCTTTGGCGAAGCCGCCGGAAGCGATTCTGGCCGGAAACGATATCGTGCTGAATGAAGTTTTGCGCTATATGAAAAAGTACGGGTTGAAAATTCCCGAAGACGCTGCAGTGATCGGGATTGACGATGTTTCCTACGCCGACTTTTACACGCCGCCGATCACGACAGTCAAGCAGCCGGCCATCGAAATGGCGAATCTGGCCGCCGAGCTGTTGCTAAATCAAATCAAAAAAACAGGAAGTGTAGATACAAGCGTGCACCGCTTGAAACCTATTTTGCTTCCGCGAAGCTCCTGTTAGGTTTTCAAGTAAAAAAGCAATCGCTTTTTTACTTGCTGAATACTAAATCGGTTTATGGAATCGTTTACAAACAGAACATGCTCGCACGCTAACAGTTGAGGAGGGGTATCCATGTTTTCTCAAGGCAAAGGAATGATTATTCTTTTCCTGTTCCTGGCAGGTGTTATCAACTATTTGGACCGTTCTGCCTTGTCTATTGCGGCTCCGTTTATCAAAGAGGATCTGTCTTTGACCGCAACCGAGATGGGGATTATTTTCAGCAGCTTTTCTGTCGGCTATGCGATATTCAACTTTTTGGGCGGGGTCGCTTCCGACCGCTATGGAGCGAAGCTGACGCTTTTTGTGGCGATGATCGTGTGGTCGTTGTTTAGCGGAGCGCTTGTGCTGGCTGTCGGCTTTGTGAGCATGATCGTCATTCGCGTGCTGTTCGGGATGGGCGAAGGCCCGCTGTCGGCCACCATCAGCAAAATGGTCAACAATTGGTTCCCTCAAAATCAGCGAGCATCGGTTATCGGTTTGACAAATAGCGGCACACCGCTGGGCGGAGCTATCTCCGGACCGATTGTCGGATTTATCGCCATTGCTTACGGCTGGAAAGTTTCGTTTATCGCGATTGCCATCATCGGCATTATCTGGGCAATTTTCTGGTGGAAATACGTCAAGGAAAGACCAGAAGGAGCATCATCCCAGGCGATCGCGGAAAGCGCGGCGGCTGTGGAAAACGCGCCTGCCGGAGCGCCCGAAAAGCTGCGCCTGACGTTTTACCTGAAGCAAAAAACCGTTTTGTTTACCGCCTTTGCGTTCTTTGCCTATAACTATATTTTGTTCTTCTTCTTGACCTGGTTCCCGAGCTTTTTGATTGATGCCCGCGGCTTGAGCGTGCAGGAAATGAGCATTATTACGGTTATCCCGTGGGTGTTGGGCTTTGTCGGTCTTGCCCTGGGCGGTTTTGTATCCGATTTCTTCCTGAAGCGATTCGTCAACAAAGGCGTGCTGTTCTCGCGCAAGCTTGTGCTGGTAACTTGCCTGTTCATGTCGGCTGTCTGCATTGGCTTTGCAGGCGTCATTACGACAACCGCTGGCGCGGTGGCCCTCGTTGCCCTCTCTGTATTTTTCCTCTATCTGACAGGGGCGATCTACTGGGCGATCATTAACGATGTGGTCGACCGCAACAACGTCGGCTCTGTTGGCGGCTTCATGCACTTCCTGGCAAACACAGCCGGGATCATCGGCCCGACATTGACTGGTTATATTGTCGACACGTCTGGCACGTACACAGCGGCGTTCTTGCTGGCAGGCGCCCTGGCCGTGTGCGCGTCGCTCGCGGTGATTCGGTTTGTGCGGCCGATTTTTAAGTCGGCGTAGGTGAGGTGTGGCTTTCGGATGCGTCGCGTCCACAATGATGGAAGTACTCTCTTTAGAATGCCTTGTCCAGTTCTTGTTTTTGCGGCATACAACTACGAATGTCACTCTATATAACTTAACCTCATGCCTGAGTAACTATTGCGATATTCGATAAGAAAGGTAGGATCAGATGACGAAAGATGAGTGCAGGAAACTAATCCGACGTATAGCATGGAACTTAAACTATCGTGAAAGAAAAAAGTTGAGCAAAGAATGCCCAATTTTGTATGGCTTTGGTGATCGACAAAACATTTCAGACTATATTGGGAAAAATGTTCTTGTTGAAGAACTGCTGAAACAGCTTTCAAATGAAAAAGAACGATACATTATTCAAAAAACCGTATTAGAGGGATTCACATGTAAATCAGTAAAGAGCTTAACATGACTGAAAGAGGCGTAAACCAATGCAAAAACCGAAGTCTAAAGAAGCTATACCATTATCTGATTACGCATTCAAAAGGGATGGGCAGGCTGCATTTCAGTCGGGAGTGGGGATTATCCAGCCAATATTACCATCAGCAGATCAAAGACTGGTTACCAACACTAAGTTACTCCCGTGCTCAAGAAGAAGAGCGAAAAGCAATGGTTGACGAACAAAAGAGATTACTATATGTTGCCATGACACGTGCACAGGAATTGCTGGTATTTTCGGGAGCTGCTGCTTCCTTTTCCGAAAAGTCTTCAATCGAAGAGTGTTCCAATTGGTTTGATTGGCTCCCGTTGCTTGTACCTGAACTGCGAGATGGGGTAAGTGAACAGGTAGTAATGAGACAGGATTGGCGTTTGCAAGTAAGAGTAGGGGAAATGCCGAGTCAATTCCAACGGGTGACTCCAAAGATTCGTGTGATGGAAAAGCCTGAATCCCGCTACAGGGCTAGGCAATTGGACAAGGAGAGCAACAATGTTCCTAATCGGATCTGGAGTGTATCAGAGTGGGTCGAACGGTTGGCAGATGAACAGGGAACCAAAAGAAGTAGAGAAGAAATCCCGTACCGTGTTCAAAGAAAAAACAGTCTGGAGGCATACGAATGGGGGCATGTTCTCCACCGGGTTTTGGAGCATTTGCAAAGTGACCACGATTTGGAGTATGTCCGCGAACACCTTTTGAAAATGGCGTTGGCTTCAGTGGGCTTGACAAGTCAAGAGGCTCGTGTATTTGCCTGGGAAAAGTTGGGGGCTGAAATTGTTACCTACATGAATAGTGATCTGCATAAAGAATGCTGCCAAGGGAAAAGAATCTACAGTGAAATGCCATTTGCGGTGCGATTATTTGAGGATGTCCAGGAAAGGGGCACTTTGTCGCTCAATGGGGTTATCGATAAAGTATGGCTGAGAGCAGATGGCAAGGCTACTGTTGTAGACTTCAAGACACACAAATATAAAAGTGCTACGCAGGTCAAACGAATTGTCGAAAAATATACGCCGCAGCTCCAACTGTATGCTTATGCAGTAGAAAAATTGTTGCATTGGCGAGTAGACCGTGCAGGCTTGTATATGACAGCTACAGGGAGTTACATGGAGGTGCCTTGTGACTTGCAAGCTAGGGAGAATTTATGGAAAAAAATGCAGATCCTTTGGACGAAAGCTGACAGTCGGTCCGAAGAAAAGGAAAAACGCCTTTTTTCATGAGGAGAAAGGCGTTTTCGACTGTTGGCATATGAAGGAAAGAGAGGGAAAATACCGAATTTATCCAGTGTAAGAACGGAAAGTGCGTTGATTGAAGACCCGGCAAAGGGGACTAGCAAGGAGGAACAACCATTGTTTGAGGAACTGAGAGTGGCGGAGTATCGCTTTACATTAGAGGCAGGGGAGCGGGGGCTGGAGTTGCCAGCTTGGAAGGCATCTACCTTTCGCGGAGCGTTTGGCCACGTTTTCAAACGCTTGTCCTGTATGCATCCCGAGCAGGCTTGCGGCTCCTGTACCGCTTTATCCTACTGTGCGTATCCGTACGTTTTTGAAACAAGGCCGGACCAGGAGGATGGGTTTATGGGGAAATACGACCAAGTTCCCCGCCCCTATCTGTTCGAGGTGCCGCAGGATAAACAGACGCACTACGAGGCAGGCGACATGCTGACGTTCGATTTGCGGCTTTTTGGCAAGGCGATTGATTACGCGCCTTTGTTCGTGACGACTTTCAAAGAATTAGGACGAGAAGGGATCGGCAAAGGCAGGAAGCCGTATCGGCTCATTCATGTAGAGAACAGAGACGAGTATAACGGGAAGCAGCGCAGAGTGTACATGGAACATGAGAGCGGGATTGTACACCAGCCAATCGTCATCACGGGCAAAGAGATTATAGAGCGCGCTCGTACAGCGGAGGCGAGTGGAACGGGGAAAATCATGATTTTTTTCGAGACGCCTTTGCGGTTGAAATGGAAAGGAAAGTACACGGACGATATACAGTTTCATGTGCTGTTTCGCACCCTGTTGCGCCGTATGACGGGGTTGCTGCAATTTCATCATGATGTTGCGCCAGAGTGGCCGATTCGCGAGCTGGTGGAGCGTGCGGAGACAGTGCGGCTTGTGGCGAAAAAAGTGAAGTGGCTGGACTACGACAGATATTCTGCGAGACAAGATGTGAAAATGAAGATGGGGGGCGTCGTGGGATGGGCTGTGTACGAAGGGGAACTTGCGGAGTTTCTGCCGTGGCTGAAGGCGGCGGAGCGTGTTCACGTTGGGAAAAATACGGCGTTTGATTTGGGGCGAATAAGAGTAGGGGGCATGTAGAGGAATAATTGGAGCGGTGAAGGTAACGAAGCAGTTACTTCGGTGGGATATAAGGCTGGGTGTTTTTCCTTTTGGATTAGTGCATAGCATTCCCACCGTTTTTTAAACAAGATGTAAAAAATTTAAGAATAAGGGGAGCTTGATTTTCCAATTTGTTATGGTATATTTTTGCTTTTGACCTAATAAATGGGGCTGAAATTTATTTTTAAAGTTTGCAATCATAAAAAATGACCCATCAAGGGGACTAAAAGTTTATGCCCAAAGCAGGAGGTGTTCGTATGCAGGATTTCTTTGCAGAGCTATTCAGCGCCAAAGCAGCAAGCAGTCCGATTGAGCCTTACCCTTACCAGAAAAAAGTCGCGGAACTGCTGATGCAAAGTCGAAATCTAGTCTTGACTGCTCCAACTGGTGCGGGAAAAACGTGGGCAGCTCTTTCTCCTTTCTTGTATGCCCGCAAGCAAAAAAGAGATTTTGCAGACCGAGTCATCTACTGTTTACCACTGCGTACACTGGCCTCTTCCCTCTACGAATCCACAAAAGACGCACTAAAAGGGCAACAAGTCACATCAACCCTCCAAATGGGCAACCAACCAAACGACCCACTGTTCCAAGGCGATGTCATTTTCACGACCATCGACCAACTGCTTAGCGCCTACATCGGACTGCCTTTCGGAACGTCAAAGGCAGCGGCCAACATTCCCGCTGGCGCGCTGATCGGCGCGTATGTCGTCATCGATGAATTTCATTTGCTTTCGTACACGGAAGCACTTCCGACATTTCTGGATATGATGAAGCGGCTGCACCCTTATACGCGCTTTTTGCTAATGACAGCTACTTCTCCGGAGCCTGTAGTGTCGGCGCTGGTGAAACATCTCGATGGTATGAGTGTGAAGCTGCAAACAGAAGAGTTGGAAAAGCTGTCTACCAGAACGCGCAGCCTGTATTGGCGCGACAAGCGGATGAGCGGGCACGACATCGCGAACAGGCACCAGGGCGGGCGGACATTGGTCATTGTCAATGAGGTCAAGCGGGCGCAAAGTTTGTATTTCGAGCTGACGAGCATCTTGGAAAACGAGGGACGGGCGATAGAGGTACGCGTATTGCATTCGCGGATGTTCCCTAAACACCGAGAGACGGTTGAATCTTGGGTATGGAAAACTTTTTCCCAAGAATCGAAAGAGGAAGCGATCCTGATCGCGACCCAAGTAGTAGAAGCGGGGCTAGACATTTCCGCCACCCTGCTGCTGACAGATTTGTGCCCCGCCAACGCGCTGTTGCAGCGGATAGGCAGGTGCGCCCGTTTTGCCGGGCAGGAAGGAACGGTAGAGGTGTACTCGCTAAGGGAAGGGGGCGTGGAACATTTTCTCCCTTATGTCTCCAGGCAGGGCAAAAAGGAAGAGAACGACGACTACCAGGTGATGCTTCGAACGGAGCGGGCGCTAAAGGAGCTTGAGTCAGGGACGATTTTGACGCATGAGCTGGAAAAGCAATTGATCGAGACCGTACACGGCGAAATCGACCGAAAGCGGATCGAGCTGGTCATGCATGACTTGTTTTTGCGGGAAGACCAGATTTCCCGTGCTTTGATACGCGGAGATGCCGATATGGGCGAGCTGGTTCGGGCGATCGACAATGTGTCGATGATTATCCACCATTCGCCTGATGAAGTGGATTTGCATCGGAAGCCGGAAATGGTGTCGATGGGACGCAGAGGGCTGTACTTTTTCCTCAGCGGTTTAGAGTGGACAAAAGAGGAATGGGAAAACAACCGACTCATTTTTGTTCCCCGGTTTCCGGACGCACAGGATATTTCAGCTCGTGTTACGTGGGAGCCGATCCAATCGCCAAAAGAAGTCCTCGCGCATATGACGGTACTTTTGTCGCCTAAGCTGGCGAAGTACCATGCGGTTGTCGGATTGCAGCTTCAAAAAGCGTCGTTGAACTGCGCAGAAGCTGACGAGCGGGTGTCGGAATTTTTGGAGAGCGGGGAAAAGGCATCTATTCAGCGTTTCAGCTACCAGCGGGAAACGTATTTGGAGCATGTACAAGACGTTCGTGCACGAAACAGAGAACAGAGTGGGAAGTATTTACAGGCAACCAATTTTTTGTCCAGAAGGTTTCGAATGACTCCCGAGCAGATAGAGGAAATAGCCGATCTGGCGACTGCTCTGCACGATGTGGGCAAGCTCGGGGTGGAAGTACAGCGCAAAATGCGGCGCTGGCAGACGGAGTACAAACAAAAAGAAGAGCTGGAATTGCTGGCCCACACCGATTTTGACGGTACGAATCCGGAAGAGCGGGATGCTTATCGCACCGGGAATTACAGGCCACCGCATCACGCCGTGGAGGGAGCGGTCGCCTTGCAGGAATGGTGCGGCAAGACGTTTGACAGGAAGATTGCCGTCCCGATCCTGCTTGCCATCATGCGCCATCACAACGCTTACAGCAAGGAGTCCGAAGCCATTGTCTTTTGCAAGGGAGCCAGAGAGCATGTGCGAAAAAGCTTGCAAGGCTTGCCGTATGAGCCCTTCTTGAAGCCGCAGTCGATTCGGCATCGTCTGGACGAGCTTGTGAGCTGGCTGCGAAACAACGACGTGCTGGCCCTGTACTGGTATTTGTCGCGCAGATTGAGACTGGCGGATCGGGCTTCTCAGCAGGTGAAAAACGAGAAGAACAACGGGAAGGAGGAAACAGATGTCATGCTATCGTGAGTTTTACGTCGGGAAGCGGACCGGAACCTATGCCGATACGCTTGCGGCAGTGGGCTTGACGAAAATGCTCTGGGCGTTGCAAGGAGGCGGCGACGCGGTGGTGACCGTGACAGAAGAGAGCAGTCGCTTTTGCGTAACGCTGGCGGAGCCAGTCGAGCTGCACGCAGAAAGAGTCTCCGTATTGCAGCGGGACCCGCTCTATTCGTTTATCGTCACAAAGCCTGGGGAAAATGCTCCCGACGGTACCGTCCCCTTTGATTATGTGGCAAACAAGGCGATTGCCGATGCCTATCGCGAGGCACGTAAGCGGAAAAAGGCAGGGGAAGAGCAAGACGAACTGCACGATGTGTCACCAAAGTTTTACGTCTATCAGAAAGTCAACATTTTGCAAGGAATCAGCGCCCGGAACAAGTTGCTGGAGGAGATTGTCGCAGCCAAACAAGAAGAGCTGGCTCAGGCAGTTGTTGCGAAATTGGCAGCTCTTGCAAACGGGCGGCTTGCTAGTGAGGCTGCAACCAAATTCAACCCGAAAGTCGCTGCCGTCCAAGTGTTCAATCCGAGCGTAGGAAAAGGAATTAACCGCCTGAAAGCAGACGGTGCAGGGCGTGGTCCGTTGCCGTCTGCGTTTGTCGACTGGTTCGAGGAATGGCTGCGCTTTATTGGCTCAGATGTCGTCCTGTCCGGCAATTCGATTGGCGACGACATCAAAATGAACGTGGTGGTTCCGGCAAGAGCGAGCTACCGTCACTTGAGCGAGCTGGAACAACTCAAGTTCAGCTATGTCCGTACATCGCGGAAAGCAGATATATTGGCTGTATTTGACCTTGTGCTCTTTCTGATGGATAAAGCCGATGTTCCGACAGGCACGGATTGGGCTTACAGAGTACAAGTTGGCGAGGCGCCCAGGGATGTGTTTTCGGCTGTGCAGACTGCCTATTTCAAATCGCTAGGTTCAGCCAAGCCCATTTCCAATATCGCGAGCATCGGCTTGCCGCAATGGTTTAGCGTGCAGGAGGAAGCGCATATCGTCCGCTGGAAAACGTTTATTGAGGAGCATCGCGGTGTTTTGTTTTTGCTGGATGAGGACAAGACAGAAGAAGCCGAGCTGCTCCATCTGTACCGCGATTTTCTTTCCGGCGATGATTGGCTGTCGTTTCTCCGCTTCCTGGGCAGCTACGGTTGCTGGAGCATGAAGCGCAGGGAAGCGAAAAAACCGACGAGGTCGTTTGTGAAAAAACATTTGGAGGAGTTGTTTACGTTGAGCCAACCTCGGTTACCTGTGGTAGAAGTGATCAACAACAAAGGCTTTCAAAACATCGCCAAGGCGATCAGACAAGCGACGGTCAGCGAGCAGTACGCCAAAGCAAAAGGCAGACAAATTTTTGAAATCAAATACGGGCTGTTTCAGGAAATCAAAAGAAAGGCGAAGTTTCGCGAGGAGCTGCTCGCGGTCATTAGCGAATTTATTAGCGAGTTCAACTATGAGAACGCCAGGCGCGAGGAACAACTGCGGGAAGCGCCAGGCCGTCGCCGCAAACGGGTATCCATGCAAGATTTGCAAGAGTTTGCCGAGCTCTTGGACCGTTTTCCGAATCAAAAGGAAACAGAAGCGATTGCCATGCTGCTGATCGCCTTTGCTTCGTGCAAAGATGACAAAGGCACGGATACCGAAGATCAAGAGGCAGATTTGGCTTATACCAATGAGGAGGTAGAAATATGAGCGTCCCTTTTCAATCGCTGTCCATCTCAGGATTGCTGACTCTCGATATGCATGCGCTGAACAACGAGGGAGCTGAGGGCAATCAGCTTCAGACACGCATGGTTCACATTGTGGATGGAGATGGTCAGCCAACCGTTGTCAATGCGATTTCCGGCGATATGCTAAAACACATGCAAGCCGAGCACTTGCACGGGATCGCGGTGGAAAAAGGCTTGCCGTTGTGTGCAGGCTGCCAGAAGTTTAATGCAAACCGGATTAATGCGGACGGCGATTTTATTCAAACGCTTGGAGATAAAAATGCCATTAGCGATACGGTGAAAAAAGTTCTCCAGCATTGCGTCGTGGATGACCTTGAAGGGGTGTTGATTACTCAAGGCGGACGCTCTACCCCACGCAAGTCGACGGTCGAGTTTGGATGGATGGTCGGGCTCCCTGACAAAACAAGAACCGAATCGTATTTTCACGTGAAATTCGATCCGAACCGGGGGCAAGGCTCTGGCGGTGAATCTGGCGCTAACCTCGGACAAAACATTTTTTACAGACCTGCCAGCTCCGGGGAGTATGCCGTTGTCATGAATGCGGAATTATCCCGAGTCGGCTTCAATGATGTAGAGCGGGAGTACCAGATTCCGGCGGAGGCTCGCAAGGAGCGAGTGAAGGCGCTGCTCGAAAGTGTCTTGCTCACGTTTATCAAGCCGCTTGGCGCGCACAGAAATACGCAATTCCCGCACATCGTGAATTTTGCAGGCGTTGTCTCTGTTTCTACTTCTACGGTGCCAGCTCCGACAGTCAGTCCTCTGAAAAAAGACTTTTCCCAGGAGCTGCAGAGTATCCAGGCCCAACTGAATCGCTTGTATCCGGAGACGATTACTACTTTCCAGTTTTCGTCCCAGGCTGAATTTACAAAGATCATGGTCGACCTGATCGAACAGGTAGGGTAAATGTATGTGGCTGGTGACGACGTACTCGCCTAACTCCCTGTTTTCTCTGCGGACATCTTCTTCCACGAGTTCCGGAGGAAAAACGAATCTCGTTCCGACCATGTACAGCGTGAAAATGGCGCTGCTGGATGCGGCTTTTCGCAAAGGGGTCGAGGGAAAGGAAATTTTTCCGTGGATTCGCGATCTGGATATCCGGTTCGAGCCGCCCAGGCAAGCGATTGTGAACAACAGCTTCATCAAAATTCAAACCGAGCCAAAGGACAAAAAGACGGGACCTGCTTTTATCTCCTCCGTAGGGTTTCGCGAGTATGTTTTCTTCGACGGCGAGCTTGCCATTGCCATCCAAACAAAAGGGCTTGCCGAGCAGCAGTTGTCTTTGTTGAAGGAGCTGCTTCTTCACTTGCATTATTTGGGAAAAAGGGGAAGCTTCCTGCAAGCGGTGAGCCAAGAGGTACGCGAGGAATTGGGGCAAACGTTTAGCGCCTTGCTGGGCGAACAAACCGCATTCAGTGAATGCGTGGTGATGCAATACCTCGACGACATGGGGCCAAAGGCAACTTTTGAGAGTGTCAGCTCTTTCGATGGAACCAGTGCCAAAATGGGCCGGGACCGGATTATGAAAACGGTGTTCATTCCGTATCAACAGAAGCGAGCAAGCAGGGATTTTACTTGGTACACTCGTGAGGAAAGCTGAGCGGTATGGTTGTGGAAGGGGAGGGAGATGAGGTTTGCCTCCCCTTGTTTATGATAGAAAAGCGATGGGCTGTAGTGCGTTGCTTTCGGGAAGAAGGGAGGGTGGGGCTTATAAAAGGGGAGGAAATGATTTATTATGGTCGTAAGGGTACATGATTATACGCCTGAAAGTGAATGCTAATGGCAGGGCACAGTCGGTTGCAAGTGGAGAAACAGTGACTTTCGAGGATCGGGCCTGTTTTTGGACAGAAAGGGAATGCTCGAAAATAGTCAAGGATATTGAGAGCTTTGACTGCGAGTGAAGCCTTGGGATTACTGGGTTTGTTCATGCCGGGCGAGGTCGGTTACATTGAGGACCCGAGGAACGAGGGGACTGAAACCCAAGAGGTTTTCGATGTCGGACCTAAAGTTTTCGTGTTACATTGAGGACCCGAGGAACGAGGGGACTGAAACATGCTACTCACTCTGGCAAAAACCTCCTCAGCGACAGGTTACATTGAGGACCCGAGGAACGAGGGGACTGAAACCGTACAACCGCTCAATTTCTCTTCGATGGCGCTTGTGTTACATTGAGGACCCGAGGAACGAGGGGACTGAAACCTTCTCGCAATCCCGCCAGCTTGTCTGCTGGCTCCCGTTACATTGAGGACCCGAGGAACGAGGGGACTGAAACGGTTGCTGTTGATACGTCATTGTCGATAGCAGCTCATAGTTACATTGAGGACCCGAGAAAAGAGGGACTGAAACAACCGCATTCTTGATGATCGGGCCAACTTTACGTATCATTACCTTCATTTTTTAACGAAAACCTAATTTTGCAAAAGGCTCAATGATACATCCACTGCTTTTTTCTCGAACGCAGCGTCAAGAGTTCCCCAGACCTTTTCTATAAGAAAACCCCTCATAGTAGACAGAAAAAGTAAGCATGTACTCTGTCTACTATGAGGGAGCATATCATGGACGGGTGGTTATGAATTTATAGTATGTTTATCAGTCGAGAAGGAATTTTTTGGAAACCAAGGTTTTGGTGCAGAGACTCGCATAATTCTGTATTTACTTTTTTACAATATGATGACGGAATAACTCATCTCGGGCAGGCACTTCCCGATTCGCTCGGCGATAAGCGTCAGCGATCATTTCACAATAGTGGTCAAACCACTCGCGGTTTATTTGGCAACGGGTAAGCCCCTGATAGATTGGATGATTTGTGATGTCAGGGTTTATCTTCTTTAACTCTTCCAAATAGGCATGGAGTGAGGCTACCAATTCTTTTTTGAAAGTATGATAAGGAACCGGTGCTTCATAATGGGCCACCAAATCCTCAAAAATAAAGTAATCAAGGACGAATTGCTCATCTTTCAATTCAAAATAGTAGGTGCCAACCGAATCTGGATTCTCCATCTTGATCTTGACACCCCTTGATTCCATGAGATAAAGCAGACTAAAAAACTCATCCAAGGCATCAACTGCCCGAAAGAAGGAAAACACAAACTCGTTTCCATTCCATGTGCACGTAATATCTACTTTTCCTTTAAAAAACTCAAAAAATTTCCCCTGTTCAAGCCGTTCCTGCTTCTCGATTTGAAAATGCATCTTCAAGTTAAAGCAGCCTCCTTTACAATCTTCCTTCTCGCACTTTCGATCCACTCAATGGATATGCAGTCGTTATCGTTCCTAAATTATGATTGACGACAATTCTCAATGATTTAATACCGTGCTTTTCTTGTGAAAATGTAATATCGTAGACATCATTCAAGTCGTAAGTTCCAGCATTATTTCTCATAAATTCCTGTGCGGTAGGTTTGTTCACCTTATTCAGTTGATCCATAATCAAATTCATGATGTCTCTCTCAGACATGGCGGAAGGGAAGATGGTTTTGCCTCTAGGGAGACGATTTGGGTCGCCTACGTGTAAATCCTTAATATGTTTCCAACCCCAGTTGCTATTCCCTTCAAACAAGACAGCTTTTTTGGATTCAGCCAAAGCTTCTCCGACATTGCTACCGAGATTAGCCATTCGAAGTACATGTTCCCCATCACCGCCAAATCTCGTCAAAAGGGCTGCGACAGCAGGGATTTTTAAAGCTTTACCAGTTGGAAGCAAAGAGGCGGCAGCTACTGTTTTCTCTGTGTTGCTGGCTTTGGGATCGAATAGGGTTTTCACATCGGAAAAGGCAAATTCAACCGCCATTTCACCCAAAGCGGCAAAGATAAAGCTTCCCGTTCGATTTTCCCAATCATCGAATGTAGATGTATTAATTTCTAACGTTCCTTTCCTCTGATCCCATTCTACATCCGTATCAGGCAATTTGTTTAGGAAAGAAGAAACGCGCACCACATCTTTGTGATCGAAGTTTTCCAGTTTGACGTCATATTTTTTCACCTTATGATTTTCATTAATCTCTAAGGAGCCTCTTTGAAGGTTGTATTTTACCCGTGTATCTCCTTTAGTCCCAATCAAGGTGGTTCCTTCATATTTGGTCTGATAGCCAGCCGCCCAAAGCAATTCTTGTGGCGTCGCATATAAATTATGGTCCCGAACCATTAAACTGTTAATTTTGACCTGATTTCCGTTTACCTCTGTTTGATTAATCGAGCTGTTAATAACTACCGAGTTTCCCTTTGGGTTTGAAGTGACTTTGACCGCATACAATCGACTAATTACATCATCCGAAACATAGGTCGTTCCATTTTTAATTTCAGCAGCACCGATTGTAATACTCCTTTCACTGTCACCGTCCTTCGAATATGTACCAGCGTAGGTGATTTGTCCACTGCTAATTCTGAGTTTAACGTAACTACCACCTTCCCCTTTTAAGGTGATTTTTGCAAACCCATTCCCCTGTTCATAAGAGACTCGCCCGCCAAGCTCCTCTAGCACAGCCTTGATTGCAACCATGTTCATTCCGTCTTTTTTATATCCATCCACGTTAGAATTACCAGCGGATATGTTTCTGCCGTTCACTGTAACATCTATACTATTAGAACTTGCACTGTACGCCGTAACTCCTGCTACTTTACTTCCAGAAGCGGATGAAAGGGACGGGCTATAGGATGTTGTAGACGTTGTTGAGCGGTTTGCAAAAGAAGACTGTTCGTAAGCCTGTTGTGCAGCCAGACTAATTTGAACGGAGTCACTTTTTGGTTTGGGTGTCGCAGTGGCTACTTCTTTAGGAGGAGCCATTCCTGTAATGAAGAAATTTGAGCTTTGAAAGAAAAAAGCGCCTCCTGTATGCTGGGTCTTGGAATGG
>NZ_JBYTBG010000053.1:0-29141 GCF_058788915.1 Brevibacillus sp. FW301-21C12A | reverse complement strand
TTGAATCATGCTCGTTGCTCCATTCGTTTTTCCTAAATCATACCACATTTTCTTTAGTTTTCAGACACGTCCTAGTAAAAAAACTTTTTGCGAAAAAACATATGGGGAGGGATGACAATGACTTCCGTTCTGCTGTTGAACGGTCCCAATCTCAATTTGCTGGGAACGCGGGAGCCAGAAATTTACGGAAAGGAAACGCTGGACGATCTGGTAGCCAAGCTGTCTTCTGTCATGGACGAACTGGGCGGCAAACTTGCGCACTGCCAGTCCAATCACGAGGGAGTCCTGATTGATGCGATTCACCAGGCAAGAGGCGTTCACGACGGCATTTTGATTAACCCTGGCGCATTCACGCACTACAGCTATGCCATTCGCGATGCGCTCGCCAGTGTGGCGCTCCCGACGATTGAAATACATATTTCCAATATTCACGCGCGCGAGGAATTTCGCCATCACTCGGTCATTGCGCCCGTTGCGATCGGCCAGGTGGTCGGCTTGGGCATGGACGGATACGAGTGGGCGCTGCGGGCGCTCGTCCGCAAAATCGAAAAAAAATAACGGCTTCGCATAGACGAAAGGGGAAACGGATTGCCATGAAACAACGTTTGGATAAATTGCGTGAAGCGCTTGCCCAAGTGGGAGCGAATGCGTTCATTACGGAAAAAGCGGAAAACCGCTTCTATCTGAGCGGCTTTACCGGCTCGACCGGCTGGGTGGTTGTCACCGAAACAGAAGCGTTCCTCGTTACAGACTTCCGCTACGTGGAGCAAGCGCAGGAGCAGGCGCCGGATTTTACGGTCGTCAACAACGAGCGCAAAGCCGTCGAGGCGATCGCCAAGCTGCTGCAGGAAAAAGGCGTCAAGCGACTGGCGTTCGAAAGCAGCATCTCCTTCGGCACGTATCAGGAGTGGAGCAAAGGCTTTGACGGCGTAGAGCTCGTCCCGACAAGCGGCCTGCTGGAAAAAATCCGCATGTTCAAAGACGAGGCGGAAATGGTCATCATCCGCGAAGCGGTGGGAATTGCCGAAGCGGCTTTTGCGCATATTCAAGGATATATCCGCCCAGGCGTGCGCGAGGTGGACGTCGCGCTGGAGCTGGAGTATTTCATGCGCAAGCAGGGCGCGACAGGCTCTGCCTTTGACATGATCGTGGCGTCCGGCGTGCGCGGTGCGCTGCCGCATGGACGAGCCAGCGAAAAAGTGATCGAGGCAGGCGAAATGGTCACGCTCGATTTCGGAGCTGCCTACAAAGGCTACAACTCGGACATTACCCGCACACTCGCTGTCGGAGAGCCGAGCGCGAAAATGAAAGAGATTTACGACATCGTGCTGCGGGCGCAACTGGCAGGTCTGGAAGCGCTGAAGCCAGGCGTGACGGCAAAAGCAGCGGATGCCGCAACGAGAGACATCATCACGGCGGCAGGCTACGGCGAAGCGTACGGACACAGCGCGGGTCACGGCCTTGGCATCGAAGTGCATGAGCTGCCAGGTCTGTCTACCGCAAGCACGTTCGTACTGGAGCCAGGCATGCTCGTGACGATGGAGCCGGGCATTTACATTACCGGACTGGGCGGCGTGCGCATCGAGGACGACGTGCTGATTACCGCAGACGGGCATGAGAACCTCAACAAGTCTACGAAAGAGTTGCTCATTTTGCCCGTGTAATTTATACTATTCTACGTTATTGATTGATTTGGGAGGACAACGATGATCTCTGTAAACGATTTTCGGACCGGTTTGACGATCGAAGTGGACGGCAACATCTACACCGTGCTTGAATTCCAACACGTAAAACCAGGAAAAGGCGCGGCGTTCGTACGCTCCAAACTGCGCAACCTGCGCAACGGCAACACCACAGAAATGACTTTCCGCGGCGGTGAAAAAGTAAACCCTGCCCGCATCGAAACCAGCACCATGCAATACTTGTATGCGAGCGGTGACGAGTACACGTTCATGAACACCGAAACCTATGAGCAACTGACGTTCACTCGTAGCCAGATCGAGCGCGAGCTGCGTTTCCTCAAGGAAAACATGAATGTGCAAATCATGCAGTACAACGGCGAAACCATCGGTATCCAGTTGCCAAACACAGTCGAACTGGTTGTAACGGAATGTGAGCCAGGCGTTAAAGGCGATACCGCTTCCAACGTGACCAAAAAAGCAACGCTGGAAACTGGCTTTGTCGTCAACGTTCCCCTCTTCGTAGAAGAAGGCGAGCGTCTGATTATCGACACGCGTACAGAGGCATACGTTTCTCGCGCGTAAGGCGTAACCGACAGAATGGACAAGAAAAAGCTGTGCCCGCTCGGGTGCGGCTTTTTTTTGTACGGACAAGAACCCCCTTTTTCGCCTGAGAAAAAGGGGGGTGCCGTTTACTTCCGATCTTGCCGCTTTTATTGGGGCCAGCGCCCGCCAAACCATTCCCACAGCTTCAGCACGAAAGCGGTAATGCCTGCCGCCATGAGGGGGCCTACGGGAATGCCGCGAAAAAACACGATGCCAATGATCGACCCGATGACGAGGCCGATAATCATGTGCGGCTCGGTGCGCAACAGGTCAAGCCCCTTGCCGTTCATCCAGGTGGCAATCGCGCCACCTGCGAGTGCTGTGAAACCGACGACTGTCGTAAACAGCGGCGTGACATCTTTCCACGATATTTTTTCGCTGGCAAACGGGACCAGTACGGAAATCGTCAAAAAAAGCAGGCCAAGTTCCAGGCCGCGACGCTCGACCGTGGGGAAAAAGCGCTCCAGGGCCGTCAGCTTCAGCACCAAAAGAATGCTCGCTGCCGTCGCGATAATCGGTGAACGGCCAATTAACCCTATGACGATCAGGATGACAAGCATCACTTCTCCAGACATCATCATTGGCATCAAAACCCCTGTCCCTGTTCTCCTTTCACTCTATGAGACAAGGTGGGGGAGTATGTGTTTGTCCTTGACGTAGGGGACGAGCTGGAACTGGTCGACCTGGGAGCAGAAGCGCAAATCCTCGGCAAAATGATGCGAGACGAGCCGCTTTCCCGTCGTCGTTTGCAGCAACTGCTCGCTCAATTTGTCCGCATAATACAGGTAGCTCGCTTTCAAGGCTTCCCCCAGATCGCAAGTCTGGATGTTGGCCAACGCTTTTTGCGCCTGCACGATCATCAGCCCGGCGGCAAGCCCATCCTCGAGCGCGAACTCGGAGCGCGTGCCCGCGCAGTACAGCGTAATATCGAGATGATAGGTGAGCGCGTGCTTGATGCAGGCCGTCGCGTTTAAAAAGCAGCCGATCAGCAGCGCAGAGGCTCGCTCCGCCTTTTGGATCGCGCGCGTTCCGTTCGTCGTCGTGAGCACGAGGCGCTTGCCTGGCTTTTTGGTCGCAGAGATTTCCGTCGGCGAGTTGTTGCAGTCAAAATCCGGAATTTTGCGGCAGTGCCGCTCGCCAGCCAACAGGCAGTCGGCAGCGCGCAACGAGTTTGCCTGCCCGATCGTCTCGACGGGAATGACGCACACAAAGCTGTTTCCGAGCGCGGTGACGATCGTGCTGGAAGCGCGCAGGACGTCGATGACGATGACGACGTGGTTGCTGATCTGGTCAAAGCGAATTTCCTCGACTGTCGGCACTACTTCTATTCGCACGGAGCCGACCTCCCCTCTTCCATAATCAGGGCCGTATCCCCGCGCAGGCCCCGGCGCAGCGTCTCGACGGACAAGACGTCCGTGCAAGCGATGTTGCCGAGGTTGACATCGCTGCCAAGAGCCTGAATCAAGCCCACTTGCTGATCTTTTTGTGGCGCTTCCCAGATGAGCCGCTCCGCGTTGGCCTGCGCTGCCCAGACAATGTCCCGAAGAAACGTGTGATCGACCTTGCCGTTTCCGTCGAAGACGCCGACTGTCCCGCTCTCCCGCGCTTCGACGATGACGTAACTGGCGCCGGCCGTCAGGTCAAAGTCGAGCGTTTCGAGCAGCTCCTGGCGCTGGGCGCGGTAGCCGGCAGCCTTTTTGCCCACCTCTGTATAGACGATAAGCCCGGCGTCCACGCCCAGCGCAATCGCCTCCTTGCGTTTTTCAAAAGGGAGGGGAAAGGTGCCGTCGGAAATTTCCACAGCGGAAAATCCGAGCGAACGAATTTGCTGCATGTACTCCTTGATCGTGCTGTGCCGGATGGCGACCTCGAAAAAGGTTCCGCCAGGCATGATGTGCAGTCCGTGAGCCTTCGCGGCATCGAGCTTTTGCCGGAGCACTTTTGGCGGATAGAGGGCAGTCGTGCCAAAGCCGAGTTTGTATATATCCATATAAGGAGAAGCCAGATCCAGTAAATCGAAGTAAGCAGTAAGTCCCAGTCCTTTGTCAATGACCATGGTCAGCCCCTTCTGGCGGGGCTTTTCGCGCATGCGCCCGGACGGATTCGCCCAGCTTGGGGGCAAAAACGGATGCTCACAGTCTACCATCGCATTTTCCTCATTTCTTCTAGGCGTATGGTTCAGTGTATGCCCATCTGACAACAGGAGTGAAGAAGAAAGGCGGTAGGCGATCGCCCAGCGCAAGTGCTGAAATGAGCGGGTACAGGCATAGAGTGAACGGAGGGGAGGACGAGACGGTATGTGGGAAAAAGCGATTATGGGCATGGCCGCCCTGCGGGTTTTGTCAGGCAGCATCGAAATTTTGGCCGCCCTGCTCATTTTGAAGGTCAATCAGGTCGAAAAGGCGCTGCTCATCAATTCCGGGCTGGCGATTGTCGGACCTGTCATTTTGATTACGACGACGACGATCGGCCTGCTCGGCATGTCGGATCGGGTCAGCTTTGCCAAAATCGCCTGGATTTTGCTCGGCATCTCCTGCATCCTGATCGGGGTGCGCAAGTAGCGATTCGACGATCCAGTTCCTTCCAATGGTAATCCGCGCCGCTCTAGGGAATGCTAGTGTCAAAAGACCAATGGGAGGGAATGGGATGATCGAAGCGATGGCGAATCGAATCGCCTATTTGCGTGGACTGGCTGACGGCCTGGATGTGGGCGAAAAGAGTGCGGAAGGCAAAATCATGGCAGAGATGATCGAGATCATGGACGAGGTGTGCGCCCAGTTCCGCGAGCTGCACGCCCGCGTGGAAGAGGCGGAGGATTATGTCGAGGCGCTGGACGAAGACCTCGAAGATGTGGAACTCTATCTTTTCGAAGAGGACGACGACTTGTACGAAACGATAGAAGACGACGACATAGAGTACGCCACCTGCTACGACCTCGACGATGACGAGGACGCGTATTTGTACGAAGCAGATGGCGACGCATATCTGGCGGGCGGCTACGAATTTTCCTGCCCGCACTGCCAAAAAGAGATTCACTTGCGAGAGGGCCACGATGAGGAAGGCTACACCCACTACGTCATCGAGCAGTCTTCTGGCGAGCGTGAATACCAGCCGATCAACCCTACGTAAAAAGCTTGTCCCCGCGTGCTGCCAAAAGCGCCGGGGCAAGCTTTTTTTGTTTGCAGCGGCACGCGAATGAGCCTGCTGCTTTTTCGCATTTTGCCAAAAGAGTCTTAGCATAAATCTCGTCCATCCGCGCATAGGATGGAGGTAAGTCAATGTGGACAAACGAGAGTCAGCCACAAAAAGGAGGGTACCAGATGTGAGAGAGATCATGGCGATCTTGCCGGAAGCCATACGCTCGATTTTGACTGCTCTTCCCTCCGCAGTCAAAGAGCATTTGGAAGAGATACGGCTTCGGCAAAATCAGCCGTTGGAAGTGCGCTTTGGCCAGCAATCCAGCTATGTGACGCCGACAGGCCAGCTTACCTCCACCGCGAGTAAAGGATGGATTTTTTCCGCAGAGCACGCAGTCAAGCTGTTGAATCAGGTCAGCCAGCATTCTTTGTACGCGCTGGAGGAAGAGCTGAAGCGGGGCTACATTACAGTCGTAGGCGGCCATCGCATCGGCATCGCAGGAAAAGTGGTGCTGGACAAAGGGGATGTCAAAGGCATCAGGGATATCACCAGCTTCAATATCCGGATTGCCCGGGAGAAAAAAGGGGCTGCGCAAAAAGTAATGCCCTATTTGTTTGAAGGCGGCAAAGTGCTGAGTACGCTGGTGATCTCTCCGCCGCAATGCGGGAAGACGACGCTTTTGCGCGATATGGCCCGCTCCCTCAGCTACGGGAGTGAATGGTCGTCCAGTCGCAAGGTAGGGATTGTGGACGAGCGTTCCGAGCTGGCCGGGTGTCTCCAGGGAGTGCCGCAGCGAGATGTCGGCCCCAGGACAGATGTGCTGGACGCTTGCCCGAAAGCCGCAGGGATGATGATGCTGATTCGCTCCATGTCTCCCGATGTGCTGATCGTGGACGAGGTGGGGCGGGCGGAGGACGGGGATGCCGTCTGGGAAGCGATTCATGCCGGAGTCGCGGTCATCTGCTCCGCGCATGGCGCCGACATCCAGGAGGTGGCCCGGCGCCCGATGCTCGGCAACCTGGTGCGACACGGCGTGTTTGCCCGCTATATCGTGCTTAGCCGGGCGAAAGGCGTGGGCACGATCCAGGCGATCTACGACCAAAGCATGAAGCCGCTCGAAAAGGAGAAGGTCGCATGGTCAAGCTGATTGGTGCGGTGCTCATCCTGTTCTCCGCTTCCATGGTCGGCTGGCAGATCGGCAGGTACTACGCCTATCGCCCGGTTCAGCTACGGGCGCTCCTGGTCGCCTTGCAAATGCTGGAGACGGAAATCGTGTACGGCATGACGCCGCTGCACCGCGCTTTTGTCAAAGTGGGTCGCCGCGTCTCCGAGGAAGTGGGCAAAGTGTTTCTGCACGCCGCAGAGCTTTTGGTCAGCGAAAAGGCGCAATCGGCCGAAGATTCCTTGCAGCAGGCGATGGGAAAGCATTGGGCGCAAACGGCCCTGCGCCGGCAGGAGCGGGAGGTGCTCGCGAGTCTCGGACAGGTTCTCGGGTCATCCGACAGGGAAGACCAGCAAAAGCATCTGCGCCTTGCGGTGACCCACCTGCGAGGACTTGAGGAAGAAGCGCGGGCGGAGCAGGCAAAATACGAACGCATGTACAAAAGTCTTGGCTTCCTCGGCGGGCTCTTGGTCGTCATCCTGATGTTCTAAAGGCGAGGTGTTCACAGTGGATTTTGATTTGACACCTGTTTTCCAGATCGGAGCGGTAGGGTTCATCACAGCGATCTTGCACACGGTCCTCAAACAGGCGGGAAAGGAAGATATTGCGCACTGGGCGACACTGGTCGGATTCATCATCGTCCTGTACATGGTGTCCCACTACCTCGGCGACCTGTTTTCTGAGGTGAAACGCGTCTTCCTGTTCAACTGAGGAGGGGCTCTCGATGGAAATCGTACAAATCGTTGGACTTGGACTGGTCGCAACCATACTTGCCCTGGTGATTAAAGAACAAAAGCCGATGTTCGCTTTTCTTTTGGCGATTGCGAGCGGCGTCATCATTTTCTACTTCCTGGTAGGAAAAATCGCCGAAGTCATTCGCATTCTGGAAAGGCTGGCGGTCCAGGCAGATTTGAACCTCGTGTTTCTGGAAACGATTTTAAAAATTATCGGAATTGCCTACATCGCAGAATTTGGGGCGCAAATGACCCGCGATGCTGGACAAGGGGCGATTGCCTCCAAAATCGAGTTGGCGGGAAAAGTGCTGATCCTGGTCATGGCCGTGCCGATTATCCAAATCATCATCGAAACAGTGATCGACTTGCTGCCGGCGTAAGGGAGGGGGGATGTCTGTGGCGCGTACTGGCAAATTGATCCTGTTATGGTTCGCACTCTTTTTCTATCTGTCGCCGGGAATGGTCGATGCAGCCGGGGCACCCGCAGCCAACCCGATCAACCAAATCGTCGAAGAGCAAGTCGATCACCTGCAACTGGAGCGTGTCGAGCAGTATTGGCAGCAGCTTCAGCGGGAGTACAAAGGCTACTTGCCGGACTTAAAATCCCAGGGCTTCATCCAGATTTTGATGCAGCAGGAGGAACTGACGATCTCTGGCGTCCTGCAAGGGATGGGCAAATTCATCTTCCACGAAGTC
Organism: Brevibacillus sp. FW301-21C12A; assembly: GCF_058788915.1. NCBI lineage: Bacteria > Bacillati > Bacillota > Bacilli > Caryophanales > Paenibacillaceae > Brevibacillus > Brevibacillus sp. FW301-21C12A. The sequence goes on along the minus strand of NZ_JBYTBG010000053.1, from coordinate 21,126 downwards.
TTGATGAACGGCAAGCTGCTCAGCTCGATTATCATCATCACGGTGTTTACCATGATCCTGGAGACGATGCAAAATGCTTTCGAACGAAACGCCGTTTCTACCGTGGCCTATTCCATCGCTTATCTCGTTTTGATGGTGTTGGCTATCAACAGCTTTCACCTCGCCATCACCTACGCCAAGGACGCGATCAGCAGCATGACCGATTTCATGCTCGCCATGATCCCGCTGGTCATCGCCCTCCTGGCTTCAGTGGGGAACCTCGCGACAGCGACCATGTTTCACCCGCTGATTATTTTCATGATTAACATCAGCGGCATGATGATTACGTACGTGGTGTTCCCGCTCTTGTTTTTGTCGGCCATGCTCTCCATCGTCAGCCTGTTTTCCGAACGCTACAAGGTTACCCAACTGGCCACCCTGCTCAGAAACATCGCAATGGGCGTCCTCGGGTCCTTCCTGACGATTTTTCTCGCCGTCATCTCGATTCAGGGAGCCACCTCGGCTGTCGCAGACGGCGTCACCTTGCGGACTGCCAAATACATTACCGGCAACTTCATCCCGATCGTCGGGCGCATGTTCTCCGATGCGGCCGATACGGTCTTAAACGCATCGCTTCTGGTCAAAAACGCAGTCGGCCTCGCTGGAGTGGTCATCCTCATCATCTTGTGCGCTTTCCCGGCTCTCAAGATACTGGTGCTCGCCCTGATCTACAACGTGTCATCCGCCGTGCTGCAGCCGCTCGGCAACAGCCCGATCATCAGCGCGCTCGGCACGATCGGAAAAAGTCTCCTGTTCGTCTTCGCCGCGCTGGCGACGGTGGGCTTGATGTTCTTTCTGGCTATTACCATCATCATTGCGGCAGGCAACATCTCCATGATGGTTCGGTAGGTGATGACATGACATGGTTAACGCTTTGGCTGAAAAAAATCATCCTGCTCGTCCTCCTGGCAGCCTTTCTCGATCTGATCCTGCCCAATACGACCTTGCAGCGCTACGTGAAAATGGTCATGGGGCTTATCCTTTTGTTGACGATCATCTCCCCGGTGTTCAGCCTGTTCAGTCTGTCGCAGGATGATCTCGCCCTCCGGCTGGATCGCTACCAGCAAGAGCTGAACAAACCGGCCTCTGTCGAATGGAAAAAAATGACTGACAAGCTTCTGGGACAGCAAAACGAGCAGATGACCGCTTACGTGCAGGCGCAGGTAGCAGCCGCTGTGAAGGCGCAAATCAAGGCCGATTACGGTGTGGAGGTCGCGGACGTGGCAGTCGTGATCGAGCAGAAGCAGCAGGGAGAGCCGACCTTGTCCCGCATGGAGCTGGTGATCGGCGAAGCGGACAGCGCCCCGGACCAGAACGGGTCGCAGCAGGTCCAGCCGATCAAGCCGATTACGCCCATCGCCCCGGTGGAGGTCACGATTGGCGAGGCGCAGGAGCCCAAACAGGAAGTCGAGGTGGCGGCGCGCGAGGACAATCCGCTGATGAGCCGGATGGCGAGCGATCTGGCCGCACAATGGGGGCTTTCCAAAGAGCAGGTCATTATCAAAGACGAGTCCAGGGAAAGAGAAAAACAGTAATGGCGCTGTCGACACAAGCGAGGTGAGAAAAATGCTGGAAAAGCTGAAAAAACTGTGGGAAGGAAACGGCAGCAACAAAAAGCTCAAGCCGCTGCACTATTTGATCGTCGTCCTTGGCATCGGGATTGCTGTCATGATCTTGACGGATTTTCTGCACGTCGAAAAAGATCAGCCGCTCGGATTCGCGATAAACTCCGGCGAGACGTCGCCGCAGCCATCAGGCGATGCGACGTCTCCGGTGCTCGGCGGGTCGCCCGCGCCGGACATTATCGCGGAGTACGAAAACATCTACGAATCCCAGCTTCGCGATATCCTCGCGAGTGTAGTCGGCGTGGGAGAGGTGGAAGTCATGGTCAATCTGGAATCGACACCGGAGCTGGTCGTCGAGAAAAACACGAATGTCCGCTCCTCGGTCAACCAGGAGATGGATAAGGAAAAGGCAACCCGGAATCAGAGTGACCAATCGCGCGATTCGCAGGTCGTCATTGTCCAGGGCGGCAAGCAAGACCAGCCCGTCATCGTCAAGACATTGAAGCCGCGCGTCCGGGGGGTGCTGGTCGTGGCCAAAGGGGCCGACAACATCCAGGTAAAAGCGTGGATCACCGAGGCCGTGCAAAAGGTTTTGGATGTTCCCGCTTACAAGATATCCATATTGCCCAAAAAAGGGTAGGAGGTAATGGCGAATGATTCTGCGCAAGCAAACAGTTTGGTTGTTGACGATGCTGGCTGTAATGGTGGTACTCTCCGGCTACTATTTGGTGAAGGGGCCGCAAGAGCAGATTCCGACCTCGGGACAAGAGCAGGCAGTCCAGAAGCAAGAGCAGATTTCCGGCGTGGAGGTGGAGACCAAGCAAGTCGAGCAGGCTCCAGGCGCTACTGCGGTCGATGCCAAGGATGGCAAGCAGGAAGCAACGACTCCTGTCGGGCAAACGCCAGCTCCTGAAGAAGCGAAGCAAACTTCTGGCAACGCGGTCGTTCCGGTAGCCGAGACGGCGGCCGAAGTTTTCCAGGGCTTCAAGCTGAATCGGGAAGCGCAAATCCAGCAGCAAAAGGATGAGCAGCTCGCGATTATCAACAATGCCGATGCTACTCCGCAGGCGGTAGCCGAGGCCAAGGCCAAGTACGACGAACTGTCCACGTTGGAGACGGCTACGATGAACGTGGAAGAAATGCTCAAGGCGAGCGGCTACCAGGATGCGGTCGTCCTCATCAAGAACGACAAAGCCACTGTGATTGTGCAAAAAGACAAACTGAGCGCAAACGAAGTGGTGGAAATCATCGCCCAGGTCAAGCAGCATTTGAACATGCCGGCGACGAACATCAACGTCCAGTTCAAGGCGTCCTGACTGGCGAAAACAAGCTGAGCTACCCGTTATAAGCGGCCCCTGAAGTGGGCATGCTGGTAAGGATTTTCTCGCTTCCTCTCGGCAGGAAGCGGGGAAATCCTTTCTTGACGTGGTATGGGCAACAGGCTACCATGGATTTATGGTTTGCCAAAAAGGATACATATGGGACTCCCTGTTCCGCTATTGAAACAAACGAAGGAGTGCTTTTCCGTCATGAAAATTCATGAAATCCGAGAAATTATTAAGCTGATCGATCAATCTTCCATTAATGAATTTAAACTGGAGACCGAAGGGGCAAAAGTGACTCTGAAGAAATCCAGCGGTACAGAGACAGTAGTAGTGACACAACCAGTCGTACAAGCCCAGGCCGCGGCTCCTGTTGCGGCTGCGCCAGTAGCGGCGGCTCCAGCGCCTGTGCAAGCAGCGCCTGTTGCGGCGGAAGCGCCGAAAGCTGCTCCGAGCGCTCCTGCTGTTGACGACGCGAACCTGCACAAGATCGTCTCGCCGATGGTCGGAACCTTCTACAGCGCACCAGAGCCTGGCAAGCCTCCTTATGTACAAGCTGGCGACAAGGTCAATCCGAACAAGGTCGTCTGCATCGTGGAAGCGATGAAGCTGTTCAACGAAATCGAAGCAGAAGTACATGGCGAGATCGTCAAAGTGCTGGTCGAAGACGGCCAGCTCGTTGAATACGGTCAAGCACTGTTTTTGGTGAAGCCAGAATAAGGTGGGGGAGAGCGAAATGTTTCAAAAAGTATTGATTGCCAATCGCGGGGAGATTGCCGTTCGGATCATCCGGGCATGCCGCGAGCTGGGCATTCGTACGGTCGCTGTCTACTCCGAAGCGGATCGTGAAGCGCTTCATGTGAAAATGGCCGACGAAGCTTACTGTATTGGTCCAAAAGCATCTAAGGAAAGCTATCTGAACATAGCGAACATCATGAGCGTGGCGACCAAGGTGGGCGTAGACGCGATTCACCCGGGCTACGGATTTTTGGCGGAGAACGCTGACTTTGCCGAGATTTGCGCGGCATGCAACATCACCTTTATCGGTCCTGATCCGGAAGCGATCGTGAAGATGGGCGACAAGTCCACGGCAAAAGATACGATGAAAGCGGCCGGAGTGCCGACAGTACCTGGGACAGAAGGGCTGATTGAGGATATCGAGAGCGCCATCCGGACAGCCAACGAAATCGGCTATCCGGTGATGGTCAAAGCGACTGCGGGCGGCGGCGGACGCGGCATGCGCGTAGCGGTCGACGACGAAGATTTGGAAAAGGCGATCCGCCAGGCGCAAAACGAGGCGAAAACCGCTTTCGGCAACCCGGGCGTGTACCTGGAAAAATTCGTCGAAGGTCCGCGTCACGTCGAAATCCAGATCATGGCCGACAAGCATGGCAACGCGGTCTACCTGGGCGAGCGCGACTGCTCCATCCAGCGCCGTCACCAAAAGCTGATTGAAGAAGCGCCATCGCCTGCCTTGAGCGAGGAGACGCGCAAGCAAATGGGCGAAGCGGCTGTCGCGGCGGCCAAAGCGGTTTCCTATCACGGAGCCGGTACGGTCGAATTTTTGCTGGACAAGCACGGACAGTTTTACTTTATGGAAATGAACACGCGGATTCAGGTAGAGCATCCGGTGACCGAGCTGGTTACGGGCTTCGACTTAATCAAGGAGCAGCTCACGGTAGCAGCGGGAGAGCCGCTGTCCTTTACGCAGGAAGACATCAAGCTTGACGGCTGGGCGATCGAATGCCGGATCAACGCAGAGAACCCGGCGAAAAACTTCATGCCGTCACCTGGACGCATCACCGAATACTTGCCTCCGGGCGGTTTCGGCGTGCGGGTGGACAGCGCTGCCTATGCGGGCTATTCCATTCCGCCTTACTACGACTCCATGATCGCCAAGCTGATCGTCTGGGGCAAGGACCGCAACGAGGCGATCGAACGGATGAAGCGCGCACTCGGCGAATTTGTCATCGACGGCATCACCACGACGATTCCGTTCCATCAAAAAGTGCTGGAGCATGAAGTGTTCGTGAGCGGCCACTTCGACACCAAGTTCCTGGAAAACTACGAATTGAACCTGGATGAAGAATAATCAAGGCTGATTTGTAAAAAAACGGTGCGCTTGGTATAATGAATTACAAATCTAAAGGGAGGTGCGAAGCATGGAAGAGTTTACTCCGGATTTAGATAGAACAGAGCTTGGAAAGGTCCAGATCGCTCCCGAAGTACTGGAAGTGATCGCCGGCATGGCTGCGTCCGAGGTGGAAGGCGTAGCACAGATGAGCGGCGGTTTCGTAGGGGAAATAGCTGAACGATTAGGCCGTAAAAATATAGCTCGCGGCGTTCGCGTGGAGGTTGGCTCCCGCGAAGCGGCAGTGGATGTCTCCATCATTGTCAAGTACGGACACCGGATTCCAGACGTCGCTCGTAATATTCAAGATAGTGTGCGCAATGCGATCGAAGGAATGACCGGACTTTCGGTGGTGGAAGTAAACGTACATATCGTCGATGTAGAGCTGAAAGCCGAAGAAAAAGCTCCGGCGACGCCTGTAGTCGAAGATTACCAGCGTGTGCGCTAACATGCACCGGATGGATGCCCCCTACTGACAGGGGGCATTTTCCTCATTCCAAGTCAGTTGTTTTGCCAAGCCTTGGCTAAGGCGGGGAATTAGCCTTTGACCGTGCCCTGTTTGTCTCCTTTCAAACACGGCGAAAAGGAGAGATGCATGTGAATTTGTTTGACCGCTTTATTTTGACGATTTACAGCTTTGCGCTGATTATTTTGTCCTGCATCGCGATAGCTGCCACCAGCGGTTTGATTTCACCCGAGTTTTTCCGCCCTTATGTCGAGCAAATGCTGGCGGGAACGAACATCACGTATCTCATCGTCGCGATTATTTTCCTCGTTGTGAGTCTTCGCTTCTTTTTCAGTTCTTTTCGTTCCACGAAGCCAAAAATTGATCGTGGCATTCGCCAGCGCAGTGATCTTGGCGAAGTCCACATTACGATGCAGACGATCCAGACGATTGCCGAGCGCGCTGCCCGGCGCGTAAAAGGCGTGCGCGATATGAAAACGGCAGTCAAAGCGCTGGAGAGTGGGAACATCATCACCTTGCGCGTTTCCGTCGATGGCGAGACCCCGTTGCCGGAGCTGACGCAAAAGTTGCAGGCAGACGTGAAGGAGCAAGTCGAAGGAATTGCTGGCGTCGTGATTTCCGAAGTGTCGGTTGTGGTAACGGAAGTGGCTCAGCAAGAAAACTACGCGGCTCGCAAGCGAGTGGAATAGAAGGTGAAGTCCATGATGTGGGAGTTATTGTGGGAACACAAGGGGAAGCTAATGGGGATTTTGGCCGGAATTTTTTTCGGCATCATCTACCTTCTCGTCGGTTTTTGGAATACACTAGTCTTTGTTGTGTTTGTCGGGACCGGCTATTACATCGGTCGCAAGCTCGACCATAAGGAAGACTTGCGCGAAATACTGGATCGGATTCTGCCTGGCAAGTTTCGGTAGCAGATTAAGAGGGGAAGGAATTTGCTCCCCTGCTGACTTTAATTAGTAGGTGAATGGAATGAAGCGTAGAACAGCACGAGAAAAAGCAGTCCAATGTCTTTTCCAGATCGACATGGCCGAGGTGCCTGTCAAGGAAGCGGTTGATCTGGTCATGGAAGAGTCCGAGGAAAGCTCGCAGTATTTGCGTTATTTGCTCGATGGGGTTTTGGCGAACCTGGCAGAGATCGACGCAGAGATCAAAAAGTATTTGCGCGGCTGGCAGTTGGAGCGTATTGCCAACGTAGACCGCGCCATTTTGCGCCTCGCTTTTTACGAGATCATGTTTGAAGCGGATACGCCTGACAAGGTCGTCATGAACGAAGCGATTGAAATTGCGAAGCTGTTCAGCGACGAAGCGTCCCACCGTTATATCAACGGCGTACTGGCGAGCTTCTTGCAGGCAAGAGAAACGCAAAAGGCATAAAACAGGCAGGAGATACAAGCATGAGTAAGGTAATGTTAGGCATTGATACGAGCAATTACCGGACATCGCTGTGCTTGGCTCAGGAAGACGGCCGAATTGTTGCAGAAGCAAAACGCCTTCTCAAAGTGAAGGAGGGCAAACGCGGGCTGCAACAATCCGAAGCCGTCTTTCAGCATGTGATGAACTTGCCGGAACTAAGCGAGGAAATGAAGTGGAACGAATACGAGATCGAGGCGATCTGCGTCAGCGAAAAGCCGAGGCCCGTCGACCGTTCGTACATGCCGGTGTTCAAGGTAGGGGAAGGGCTGGCCAAATCGCTTGCGACCTACTTGCGCGTTCCCTTGCACCTGACCACCCACCAGGAAGGACATATTGCGGCAGGGGAGTACACAGCCGAAGAACGCCCGCAGCAGGACCGCTTTTTGGCCGTCCATCTGTCTGGCGGAACGAGCGAGCTGCTCTTGTGCGAGCGGCAGGCGGCCGGGTATGCGATTGAAAAAATCGGCGGCACGATCGACTTGCACGCAGGACAACTGGTGGATCGGATCGGAGTAGCGCTCGGGCTGGCTTTTCCGGCGGGACCGTATTTGGAGCAGTTGGCCAAGGAGTCGACAGGGGAATTTCGCATCGCCTCTGCGGTGGACGGCTTGGCCTTCAGCTTTTCCGGCCCGGAAGCGTCGCTGTTGCGGGCCATCGAGCGCGGCGAGACGAGCCATGCCGATATCGCCCGCGCAACCGAACAGTGTATCGCCAACACGTTGGAAAAAGTATTGCGTCACGCTGTCGAACAGGGCCATCCACGGGACATCCTGATCGTAGGGGGAGTCGCTGCCAATCAGTACATGCGCGAGCGGCTGATAAAGCGGCTGGAGCACCCTGCGGTCAAAGCCAAGCTGTATTTTTGCGACCCGGTTTACTCCGGCGACAACGCCTACGGAGTGGCGATGCTTGGATGGATGAAGCAAAAGACGAACATTAAATAATGATAAACTTTTTATGATTCGGCTTTACAGTTGCGAGCGAAATCGGTACACTAATGGTATCGACGTTTAAGAAGGAGGCTTTTTCTCCATGACTGCAACCATTCTCCAAGGAAAAGAAGTGGCAAAAAGCATTCGCGAAGAGCTCGCGATTGAAGTGGCGGAACTGAAAAAACAAGGCATTGTCCCTGGTCTGACTGTTGTGCTTGTGGGTGACGATCCCGCATCGCATTCGTATGTACGCGGAAAATCAAAAGGCTGCGAGGAAGTCGGTATCCACTCCGAGCTGATCCTCAAGGAAGCTTCGACGACAGAGGAAGAACTGCTCGCGATCATCCACGAGTTGAACGAAAATCCGAACGTTCACGGGATTTTGGTTCAGCTTCCTCTGCCGGCGCATATTTCGGAGAAGGCAGTCATTGCAGCGATTCATCCTGAAAAAGACGTGGATGGCTTCCATCCGATCAGCGTAGGCAACATGGTACTCGGCAATGAGACGATGCTGCCGTGCACTCCGCATGGCGTCATCGAGCTGATTAAGCGGACGGGAACAGACATCGCAGGCAAGCACGCTGTCGTCATCGGACGCAGCAACATTGTCGGCAAGCCTGTATCGCTTTTGCTGCAGCAGGAAAACGCTACGGTGACCATGTGTCACTCGCGTACGCAAAACCTGGAAGAACATACGAGAAGGGCAGATATTCTCGTGGTGGCGACAGGCCGCGCGCACATGATCGGCAAGGAGCACGTAAAGCCGGGAGCGGTCGTGATTGACGTCGGGGTAAACCGGATCGAAACCGGGAAGCTGGTCGGAGACGTCAAGTTCGACGAAGTGAAAGAGGTCGCCAGCTTTTTGACTCCGGTACCTGGCGGTGTCGGGCCGATGACGATTACCATGCTGCTGAAAAACACGGTCGTGGCAGCACGCAAGCAAGCGCAACTGTAGAAGAAGCATCGCAAGGAATGGATAGGGCCTGTGCTTTATCCATTTCTTTTTGCATCGGAACAAACAAGGGACTGAAAGGAGGAGGAGTGTATGGCTGCACCCAACATTTTGTCTGTCAGCGATCTCAACCGTTATATCAAGCTCGTGCTGGAAAGAGAGACGAATTTGCAGGACGTCTGGGTGAGGGGGGAAATCTCCAACTTCACGCACCATTCCAGCGGCCATATGTATTTTACCTTGAAGGACAAGACGTCGCGGATCAAAGTCGTGATGTTTGCCAGCTACAACCGCTTCCTGCGCTTTTTGCCCAAGGACGGGACGAAGGCGATTGTGCGCGGCTCGATTTCCGCCTTCGAACGCGATGGCGCCTATCAACTGTATGCAAAAGAGATGCAGCCGGACGGCCTTGGCACGCTCTACTTGGCTTTTGAACAGCTCAAGGAAAAGCTCGCGCAGGAAGGTCTGTTTGCAGCGGAGCGAAAGCGCGTCCTCCCTCGTTTTCCGAAGCGGGTAGGAGTGGTGACCTCTCCGACCGGAGCGGCGATTCGCGATATTTGCACGACGATCCGCAGGCGATACCCGCAGGCGGAGATTGTGTTGTCGCCAGCAGTCGTGCAGGGGACGGACGCTCCGGCTTCGATCGTCTCGGCGATTCGCATTATCAACCAGCAACCCGACATCGACGTGCTGATCGTCGGCCGGGGCGGCGGCTCGATTGAAGAGCTGTGGGCCTTCAACGATGAAAGCGTAGCGCGAGCCATCGCGGCTTCGATGATTCCGGTCATTTCGGCGGTGGGCCATGAGACAGACGTCACGATTGCCGATTTCGTGGCCGATGTCCGTGCGGCGACGCCAACGGCAGCGGCGGAGCTGGCCGTGCCGCACTATCTGGAATGGGTGGAGCGCGTTCGGCAACTGGACATTCGCATGCAAAGGGCGGTGCGCAATCAGTTGGCAGAGGAACGCACCCGCCTGAACCGCCTGAGCAACTCGTATGCGATGCGTCAGCCGCAGCGGCGACTGGAGGAAGCGGCGGAACGGCTGGATCGGACGCATTTGCGGATGCGCCAGGCGATGAAGCATTTGATGGAGCGCAGGCGCGAGCGCTACACGCGGTTGGACGAGCAGATCAAGCGGTATCGGCTGGCGGATCAGGTCGGGGAACGGCGCAAAGCGGTTGCGACGATTCGCGCCCGGCTGGACGAGCGGATGCTGGCGCGGCTCAACCAAAAGCGGATGGCTTTTGCCTCGCGCATCGCGACGCTGGAGGCGCTCAGTCCGCTCGCGGTCATGAAGCGCGGTTTTTCGCTTGTGTACACGGGTGACAAGCTGGTAAAATCCGTGGAACAATTTGCTCCTGGCGACGAGATCGTGGTACGATTAAGTGATGGCAGTGCTACTGCACGAGTGGAACAGTTGAATCGGGAGGAGATTCGCAATGGCTCGCAAGAAAACGGACCAAGAGACTGACATGCAGTTCGAAGAAGCGATGAAGCGGCTGGAGGAAGTCGTCGGGAAGCTCGAAGAAGGAGACATCCCGCTGGAGGAAGCGATTACGCTGTACCAGGAAGGGGTCACTCTCTCGCGGATTTGCGGACAGAAGCTCGATGCAATTGAAGCCAAGATCATTCAGTTGGTAGAAGAAGACGGGCAACTGAAGCAGAAGGCTTTTCGCGTGGAAGGGGAATAAAGACACCGTGGATACATTCCAACAATATTTGGCGGAAAAAACGTCCTACATTGAGCAGCATCTCTTGCCTGCCCTGGAGCAGCAAGGAGTCCCGACCCAGTTGTACGAATCCATGAAGTATTCGCTCATGGCAGGCGGAAAAAGGCTGCGCCCGATGCTGGTCCTCGCTGTGCTCGAAGCGCTGGACAAGCCGATGGAGCGCGGAGTCCCGTTCGCGGTTGCCCTGGAAATGATCCATACATACTCGCTGATTCACGACGACCTGCCCGCAATGGACGACGACGATTTGCGCCGCGGCAAGCCGGCGAATCACAAAGTGTTCGGGGAGGCGACGGCGATTCTCGCGGGAGACGCGCTTCTGACGCGGGCGTTTGCCTATATCGCAGAGGCGTACCAGGAGCGCTCCGATGTGGCGCCAATCACGACTGTCAAGCTGATTGCCGAGCTGGGCAAACGAGCGGGTGCGACAGGCATGGTCGGCGGACAGATGGCGGATATCGAGGGAGAGGGCAAGCAGCTTGATCTGGAGCAACTGGAGTTCATCCATCGCCACAAGACAGGGGATTTGCTGGTGGCAGCCTTGCGCGGCGGCGGCTATCTGGCGGAAGCGAGCGAAGCGCAGATGGACGCTTTGACCCGCTACGGCGTCTGCATCGGACTGGCTTTTCAAATCCAGGACGACATCCTCAATGTAGAAGGGGACGCCGCGGAGCTGGGGAAAGCCGTTGGCAGCGACGCGGACCGGGAAAAGGTGACTTATCCGTCGTTGCTCGGGCTGGCTGAGTCCAAGGAAAGGCTCACCGCTTTGATTGCCGAAGCAAAGGCGGCTCTCGCGGATGCCGGAATCGAGCATTCCGCATTAAGCCCGCTGGCAGATTACGTGCAAAACCGGAACAAGTAATATAAAAGCTGGCATCTGCATGGGGATGCCAGCTTTTTTACGTATAGGCCGGTGTTTACAAGCGCTTGTCGTCCACGCTGTTCAGCCACGCCTCGATGTCGCCGATGACCGACTGGATGCAGCCATCTTCAAACGGCGAGTACAGCTTCGCGACTTTGACCAGCTCCGTAAACGACTTGCTGCCGCCCTCCCGGCAGAGAGTCAGGTAGTCTGCCCACGCCTGCTCGGGATTTTCCTGAGCCCGCTTCCAGAACTGGAAGGCGCAAATTTGCGCCAGCGTGTAGTCGATGTAGTAGAACGGATCGCGGAAAATGTGCGATTGCTGCTGCCAGAAGCCGCCTTCCTCCAAAAACTCGTTCTCGTCGTAATTGCGGTACGGGAGGTATTTACGCTCGATCTCGCGCCAGGTGCGCTTCCGCTCGGCCGGGGTCATTTCCGGCTGTTCGTAGACTGCATGCTGGAACTCGTCGACGGCGACGCCGTAAGGGATGAACAGCAGCGAGCTGCTCAGATGCGAGAACTTGTACTTGTCCGTATCTTCCTCGAAGAACAACTCCATCCACGGCCAGGTCAAAAACTCCATGCTCATCGAATGGATCTCGCACGCTTCATACGTCGGGAAGTGGTACTCCGGCACTTCAAAGCCGCGGCTGACGTACACCTGGAAGGCGTGTCCCGCCTCGTGGGTCAAAACGTCGATATCGCCTGAGGTGCCGTTGAAGTTGGCGAAGATGTAAGGCAGCTTGTACTTGCTCATATAGGTGCAGTAGCCGCCTGTCGCTTTGCCTTTTTTGCTCAGCAAATCGAGACATTCGTTTTCGAGCATGAAGCGGAAAAACTCGTCGGTTTCCGGAGAAAGCTGCGCGTACATTTTTCTGCCGTTTTCCACGATCCAGTCCGGAGAGCCTTTTGGCGTCGGATTACCCGTAGCGAAATCGAAAGCCAAATCGTAATACTTCATAGTATCTACGCCGATCCGCTCGCGTTGGCGCTCGACCAGCTTGGTGGCGACCGGAACAATCTGTTCCTCGACCTGACGGCGGAAGCGGGCGACCATATCCGCGTCGTAATCGGTGCGGTTCAGCCGGGCATAGGCCAGCTCCACGAAGCTGTTGAAGCCGAGCTTTTTCGCAATGCGGGTCCGCACCTTGACCAGACTGTCGTAGATGCTGTCCAGCTTCTCGGTGTGCTGGCGGAGAAAATCGTACTTGGCTTCGTTCGCCTTTTTGCGCATTTTTCTGTCCGTCGAAGTCTGGAAGGGGAGCAGTTGCGGAAGCGTGCGCTCTTCGCCTTCGAACATGATTTTCGCGGAAGCCATCAGAGCGATGTACTGGCTGGCCAAACGGTTTTCCTCCTGCAAATCGGCGACGACCTCCGGGGAAAAGGTGGTAAGCGTCGTTTCGGCAATGCGGAAAAGCTGGGCTCCCCATTTTTGCTCAAGCTGGGAGCGGTAGGGAGAGTGGACGATGGCGGCGTAGTAGCGGGAGACGATGCCCTGATACACCGGACCCGCTTCGTCCCAGTAGTCCTGCTCTTCTTTGTAAAAGGGGTCCTCCGTATTGATCGTGTGGCGGATTTGCGCCACTTCTCGCGCGGATTCCACCTCTTGCCGAAGCTCGTTCAGCTTACCCATCACCTGGTCTTGCTCTTCGAAGCTTGCGGCCTGCTGAAACGCTTTCAACAAGCTTGTGAAACGTTCCTCGACATCTGTCATATCAACGCGTGTGTACGGTATTTGCGAGAACTTCACGGGGTCCACCTCTTTTTTCTCGAATGGATTGATCCATTTTATTTTACCAGAAGTTAGCAGCCGTTGCGCACAAGATTGCGAGTGTGGATCAAAAGTGGTGTTTTTATGAAGAAACCGTTATAATGAATCAAGTTGAAATTAAGCGGAGTATAGGCTCCAGGCCACAACGAAGAAGCCTAGTTTTCCATGTGGTGGATTGAATTGCAGCATGCACAATCGCCGGAGAACGAACAGTGGAAAGTGAGGAATACCAATGCTGCTTACTACCATAAATGATCCTCAAGACCTGAAAAAGTGCAATTCGCAGCAGCTTCATACGCTGGCATCCGAAATCAGGCAGTTTCTCGTCGAGACGCTCTCAAAGACGGGGGGACACCTCGCGCCGAATTTGGGCGTTGTCGAGCTGACGCTGGCTTTGCACTACGTGTTTAACAGCCCCAAGGACAAGCTGATTTGGGATGTCGGGCACCAGGCATACGTACATAAAATGCTGACAGGACGCCGGGATATGTTCCCTACGTTGCGCCAGTACAAAGGGTTGTGCGGCTTCCCCAAGATGAACGAGAGCCCGCATGACGTCTGGGAGACCGGGCACAGCAGCACATCCTTGTCCGCTGCGATGGGGATGGCGACCGCCCGCGATCTGAAAAAAGAAAAAAACCACGTCGTGGCGATCATCGGAGACGGGGCGCTGACGGGCGGCATGGCGCTGGAAGCGTTGAACCATATCGGGCACGAGCGCAAAAACGTCATCGTCGTGTTGAATGACAACGAGATGTCCATCGCGCCAAACGTGGGCGCTTTGCATAACTACCTGGGCAAAATCCGCTCCACGGAAAACTACCAGTGGGCCAAGGACGAGGTCGAAGGGCTGCTCAAATCCATCCCGGCCGTAGGCGGCAAGCTGGCCTCAATCGCCGAGCGCTTCAAGGACAGCATGAAGTATTTGCTCGTATCCGGCGTTCTATTCGAGGAACTGGGCTTCACCTACATCGGGCCGATTGACGGCCACAACATGGAGCTGTTGGTCGATACGCTGAAAACGGCCAAGCAGACAAAAGGCCCGGTACTGATTCACGCGATTACGAAAAAAGGCAAAGGCTACGCTCCGGCAGAGGCGGATTCCGTGAAATGGCACGGAATCGGCACGTACAAAATCGAGTCCGGGGATACGCCGAAGTCGGCACCGACCTACACGTCCGTCTTTGCGGAAACGATGATCGAGCTGGCTGCGGAAGACAAGTCGCTCGTGGCAGTGACCCCAGCCATGCCGGCAGGCTCCGGCCTGATTCCGTTTGGACAAAAATACCCGGACCGCCTGTTTGACGTCGGGATTGCCGAGCAGCACGCTTGTACCTTTGCGGCTGGCCTTGCGACACAAGGTTTGAAGCCGGTGCTTGCGATTTACTCGACGTTTTTGCAGCGGGCGTACGACCAGTTGATTCACGATGTAGCGAGACAAAAGCTGAACGTCGTGTTTGCGGTCGACCGGGCAGGACTGGTCGGGGCGGACGGGGAAACCCATCAGGGCATGTACGATATCGCGTTCATGCGCATCATTCCGAACATGGTCATCATGGCGCCAAAGGACGAAAACGAGCTGCGCCACATGATGAAAACGGCGTTGGCCTACAACGAAGGGCCGATCTCCTACCGCTACCCGCGCCTGCCAGCGCGCGGCGTGCCGCTGGATCGGGAGCTGCAAGTGTTGCCGATCGGCAAGGCGGAGATCGTCCGCGAAGGAAAGCAAGTGGCGATCCTCTCGTTTGGCCATGTATTTGAACTGGCGGAGCAGGCAGTCAACCAGTTGAATGCGGAAGGAATCAGACCGATGCTCGTCAATGCCCGCTTCTGCAAGCCGCTCGATGAGGAGCTGTTGTTCAGGCTGGCGAAGGAAGGCTACGACATCGTCACCGTCGAGGAAGGCTGTGAAATGGGCGGATTCGGCAGCGCCGTCATCGAATGTTACAACCGCGCGGGCTACCACGGCGTGAACGTGCAGGTCGTTGCCGTTCCGGATTATTTTGTCGAGCATGGCAGCGTAAAAGAACAGCGTCAAGAGGTCGAGCTGACCGTGGAGAACATCGCTTCCCGGGTACGCGCCTTGATGCCGATATCGAAGGGTGTACTGGAAGCATGAGTGTGAGAAAAGAACGAGTCGACGTATTGCTCGTCGAACGGGGACATTTTGAAACCCGGGAAAAAGCGAAAGCAGCCGTCATGGCTGGGCTGGTTCAGGTGGCGGGAGAGCGCTGCGACAAGCCAGGCACCAAATTTGCCGAGGACGTCGCGATTACGGTCAAAGGCGAGGTCCATCCGTACGTCAGCCGCGGCGGGCTGAAGCTGGAAAAGGCGCTGAAAGTGTTTGGCATCGACTTGCACGACAAAGTCATGATGGACATCGGAGCCTCGACAGGCGGATTCACCGACTGCGCCCTGCAAAACGGCGCCCGCCTCGTCTACGCGATTGACGTCGGCTACGGACAGCTCGCGTGGAGTCTGCGCCAGGATGAGCGAGTCGTCGTCATGGAGCGGACCAACTTCCGCCACATGGACCCGGAAGCCTTCGAACAGGAGCGTCCGGACGCCGCTTCCATTGATGTTTCCTTTATCTCGCTGCGCTTGATCTTGCCCGTCCTGTACCGCTTTTTAAAAGAAGGCGGAGACGTAGTGGCCTTGGTCAAGCCGCAGTTTGAGGCAGGCAAGGACAAGGTCGGAAAAAACGGGATTGTGCGGGAGCCGGAAATACACGAAGCGGTGTTGACGGACATCGGGCAATTCGCCAGCGGCCTTGGATTTGCGCTGAAAGGATTGGACTTTTCGCCGATTACGGGCGGCGAGGGCAATATTGAATTTGTCATGCATGTGGCAAAAAGCGAAGGCGGCATGGACGCCGAAGCGTGGCTGAAGCTCGTCGGCGAGGTTGTCGCGCAGGCCCATGCCAAATTGAAATAGGGACAAAAAACAAAAGCCTCGGGAGTTTTGTTGCAATCGAGGCTTTTTATTTATGCATGAAAAGTTGTATACTTGTATAAGGATTTCCAACCAACCAGTTTGGGGTGGACCATGTGAAAAAGATAGGAATCATTGCAAACAAAGGAAAGCCCGAGGCACGGATCGTGGCGCGGGAGCTCGTCTATCTGTTGGAGGTACGGGGAGCGCACGTATTTTTGGACGAAACGATCGCATCGGATTTGGGGCGCGCCGAGCTGGGTGCTTCCATCGAGCAAATCGGCAGCCACGCTGACCTGGTCTGTGTGCTCGGCGGCGACGGAACGCTGCTCAGCATCGCCCGCAAGCTCGCCGGACGATCGATCCCCATTTTCGGGATCAATCTGGGCACGCTGGGCTTTTTGTCAGAAGCGGAGCCGGAGCACCTGCCTCACGCCGTAGATAATCTGCTTTCAGGCAAGTACAATATCGAAGAGCGCGCCATGCTGGAAGCGTCATTAGTCCGCAAAGGCAGCACGCTGGGTACATATACCGCCATGAATGACATCGGGATCGCCAAAGGCTCTTTTTGCCGGATCATTCAATGCGCTGTCTACTCGGATGACGAATACGTAGCTACGTTCAGCGGAGATGGGGTCATCGTATCGAGTCCGACCGGATCTACCGCCTACTCGCTGTCTGCGGGCGGACCGATTGTGGCCCCGAATGTGGACATGCTATTACTGACTCCGGTGGCGCCCCATTCGCTGACGGCGCGGCCGATGGTGTTGTCGGGCAATCAGACGATTCGCGTAGAGGTCGATGCCATCCACCAGGAGATGGGGCTGTCCATCGACGGCCAGTTCGGTTACCGGCTGGAGGGCGGCGATCAAATCTACATCAAAAAGTCTCCGTGCGTCACTCCGCTCATCAAGTGGAAAAAGGGCAGCTTTTTTGAAGCAATTCGCACGAAACTACAAGGGGAATGGGAGTAATCCATATGAACAAGGGGCAACGACATATCCGTATTCGGGATATCATCAGCAACCAAGAGGTGGAAACTCAGGATGAACTGGTGGAGCGACTGCGCGCTGCAGGGTTCAATGTTACGCAGGCGACAGTATCCCGAGACATCAAGGAATTGCATCTGGTGAAGGTGCCACTCCCTGATGGGCGATATAAATATTCCATGCCTGCTGAACAAAAATTCAATCCGCTGCAAAAGCTCAAACGGATGTTGGTCGACTCGTTTGTCAGCATCGACCAGGCCGATCACTTCATCGTGCTGAAAACACTTTCCGGCCATGCCAACGCCGTAGCGGAGCTGATTGACAACCTGCCTTGGGAAGAGATCATGGGCACGATCAGCGGGGACAACACGATCCTGATTATTTGCCGTTCCAAGGAAAATACAGCGGAAGTCACCAAGCGCTTTATGGAAATGCTGTAGAAGGTGGGCGCAACAGATGCTAGTGGAACTCTCTATCCGTAATTTTGCCATCATTAAATCGGTCACTGTCTCTTTTCAGCGCGGGCTGAATATCCTCACAGGAGAGACGGGGGCCGGAAAATCCATCATTATCGACGCGCTCGGGCTGCTTCTGGGCGGTCGCGCCTCCGCAGATTTTGTCCGCTATGGCGAACAGCGCGCAGAGGTGGAAGGGCTGTTTGAACTGCCGCCTGGCCATCCGGCGCTCGCGGTGTGTGCCAACGTCGGCGTACAAGTCGAGCAAGATGGCATGCTCGTCGTCCGCCGCGACATTTCCAACCAGGGCAAAAGCATCATTCGCCTGAACGGGCAGATGGTGACGCTTGCCATGCTGCGCGAGCTGGGACCGTGGCTGGTCACGGTGCACGGACAGCACGACACGCACATGCTGATGCAGGCGGACAAGCATATCAACTGGCTCGACGCCTACGGCGAGGCCGCGCTCGGAGCGGCGAAAGAGGAGTACGGCAAGCTGTACGCCGCGTACCGGAAAACGAAGCAGGACCTCGAACGGATGGCCCGCAACGAGCGCGAGCTGGTGCAGCGCATTGACCTTTTGCAATACCAGTTGGACGAGATCGAAGCGGCTGCGCTTTCGCCGGGCGAGGACGAAAAGCTGATGCAGCAGCGCAAAAAGTGGATGAACATTGAGAAGGTTTACGCGACCGTCCAGGATGCGTACCGCTCGCTGCACGGCGATCAAAAAGGCATGGACTGGCTCGGACATGCGATGAGCGAGCTGGAGCGCGGGGTGCTGTACGAGGAGCAGTTGGCTCCGATTCTCGAGACGGTGCAGACGGCGTACTACCAGATTGAAGACGTCGTGCACAAGCTGCGCCAGCTCTCCTACCACCTCGACTTTGAGCCGGAGCAGCTCGCGGAAGTAGAGCGCAGGCTCGATCAGATCCAGTCCTTGAAGCGCAAGTACGGAAAAAGCGTGGACGACATTTTGGAGTACGCGGCAACGATTTCCGACGAGCTGGACGAGATGCACCATTACGAGGATCGGCTGCAACAGGTGGAAAAGCGGCTGCAAGAGCTGGCAGCAGACTTGGCCGTAGAGGCGCTGGAGCTGTCCGTCATTCGCCAGGAGTGTGCGACGAAGCTCGCCCGCGAGATCGAGCAGCAGCTAAAAGAGCTGCACATGGAACGGGCGCGCTTCGCCATTGACGTGCGCCAGACCCCTGACGAGGAAGGGGTAGAAATCGAAGGGATCAAGCGGCACGTCGACGCGAACGGCATGGACCAGATCGAGTTTTTGATCTCCCCGAACCCGGGCGAGCCATTGCGCCCGCTGGCCAAGATCGCTTCCGGCGGGGAGCTGTCGCGGGTGATGCTGGCGATCAAAACGATTCTCGCCGGAACCGATCAGGTGGAGACGCTGATTTTTGACGAGGTCGACACAGGGGTAAGCGGAAGAGCGGCGCAGGCGATTGCCGAAAAGCTGGCCCGTGTCGCCCAGAAGCGGCAAGTATTGTGCATTACGCACTTGCCTCAAGTAGCATCCATGGCCGATGCGCATTTTCTCATTAAAAAGGAAATGAGCGAGCACGAGACGAAAACGGTCGTGACGAGGCTCTCGGAGGAGGAGCGGGTGACCGAGCTTGCCCGCATGCTCAGCGGGGCGGAAGTAACGGCGAAAACAGAAGAACACGCGCGCGAGATGATTGTCCTCGGCCGCGAAAGAAAGGCTGTCAACTGATCCGGGTTGGCAGTCTTTTTTTGACGCAAAAAAGTTTGCAAAGACGCTGGCAGGTGAGGGATTTTCCTGACATAATCCGCTTGGCTGGGGGCAACATTAAAAGTACACAAGGTGGAGGTGTCTCTTTGTAGGTGTAGGTAGGGAACGGTAGGAGTGATTGCTGGTGATCCGACAAAACAAAAGAAAATGGATGGGAAGTCTCCTTCTCCTCATCACGGCGCTTGTCGTGAGTTCCACCCCGTTTCGCGATCTGTCCTCCTTTCCCCGTGAATTGCGTTTGATGGAAGGGTCCCTTGAGCAGCTCCGGGTCTCCGTGCCGGTGATGGGCACGCTAATCAATAGCAATCCTGACATTTTGCACGTCAACGGGACAGAAGCGCGCGAAGTATCCGTTGATTTGAGCCAGCCGATGTCGGTAGAACCGCGCAGGGCTGGAGAAGCCGAATTGCAGGTAAAATGGCGAAACATTCCGCTGACGGCTGTAAAAGTAAATGTGCTGCCGGACCTGCGGTTGTACCCTGGTGGGCAATCGATCGGGGTCAAGCTGCAAACGGCGGGTGTTCTCGTTGTCGGTCATCACCTCGTGGACAATGGCAAAAGCAAGGCTTCCCCTGGCGAGCAGGCAGGCATTCACGTTGGTGACATGATTGTCAAAATGAATGATCTGTACATCAATGACATGAACGAAGTAAAGAAGCTGATTAACGAAGCCGGGAAAAAGAATAGCCCGGTGCAGTTGCTCGTCGTGCGCGGGAAAGAAAAGCTGAATCTGACGCTCCATCCCGCCAAGGACCAAAAAGACGGGGAATACCGGATGGGACTGTACATTCGCGACTCAGCGGCTGGCGTGGGCACTTTGACCTTTTACGATCCCAATTCCAAGGCGTACGGCGCGCTGGGACACGTCATTTCCGATGTCGATACGGGCCAAGCCATCGTGGTAGGGGATGGCCAGATCGTCCAGGCGAGCGTGACGTCGATCGAAAAAGGACAGAGCGGCAATCCGGGAGAAAAATTCGCCCGCTTTTACAACGAAAGCGAAGTGCTGGGGAACATCACCAAAAACACGCCGTTTGGCATCTTCGGCAAAATGAAAGACGAGCCAAAGCGCAGCTATTACCGTGAGCCGCTCCCTGTAGCGCTCGCCGAGCAGGTCGTGGAAGGTCCTGCGAAAATCCTCACCGTCGTCGAAGGACAGAAGGTGGAGGAGTTCGATATCGAGATCGCCAACGTCATCAAGCAGCATTTTCCCGCAACAAAGGGCATGATAATCAAGGTGACGGACAAACGTCTTTTGGAAAAGACAGGCGGCATCGTACAAGGAATGAGCGGTAGCCCGATCATTCAAAACGGCAAGATTGTAGGCGCCGTCACGCATGTCTTTGTCAACGACCCGACATCGGGCTATGGCTGCTACATTGAATGGATGCTGCAGGATGCAGGCGTGCAGGTGCGCAACGCCCCGCAGTCGAATGCCAAAGCCGAACAGGCTGCCTGAATACGAAGAGACGAGCCGTCACGCAAACGAAGCGAGGCGGCTTTTTTCCATGGCACCATGCGCGCAAGACCGTAAGCTTCAAACCGTCGCCATAAGCATAACCTTCCACTGGAACGACGTCGGCTTGCATGGTAAAGTCATGGAGGCTTATGACGAATAGATGAAAAATGAGGGGATTCTTTGTCGAAATATCAGTAAAATCATTCAATCTTTCGTCATTGGCAGGAATGAATATGGCTTTGTCGAATTATTTTTCTCAGAGGAGCCTTTTGCATAAATCTAAACCCTTGAGCAACAAGGTTTTCTGAGCATAAAAAAAGGACTTCACCCCGACCTGGA